>NZ_JBKSWG010000021.1:0-42419 GCF_047234585.1 Sellimonas sp.
AATATTGAATTTTCAAGGTTCAACACACCGTATTGGTGTGGGAAGTTTTAGTAACTAAGAAGTTCGCTATGCTGGCCAAACAGACAGATGATATGGAAATTCAGCAGAAATTCGGGCAGATATCCCAACAGCACCAGGGACATTTTAATGCATTGTATGAGTATTTAAAATAGGAGGCGTAACTATGCAGGGATTTACAGACAAGGAAATTTTGGGAGACGGTCTTTCCACGCAGAAAGCTACCACAGAAAAATTTAACACATTTGCCGGCGAATGTGTGCACGACAGCCTGCGGGACACAATGATGAATATTTTAGAGCAGGAACACGGTATTACCACGGAAGTGTTTAATATGATGCACCAGAGAGGAATGTACGAAACTCCTCCGGCGGAAGAGAAAAAAATCATGGAAGCAAAACAGAAATTTTCCCAGAGTGCAAAATAAGAATATTACTGCAAAAGGAGCTCGTCCAAGGGCTCCTTATTACATAAATTTGGTCTATCCAGTTATAGTTAATGCACAGCCATACTGATAGGAAATATCCAGCATTTTGACTAAAAGATTTCCCCTGAAATCCTGATGAAATTTGTTTTGTCCATCGATGACAAATCCCTTTTTCTTCCAGGTTTTCTATCCTCAAATATTGTGTAAGCAAGAACCAGAAAAACCGATGCGTAACCTATATGAAGACTTAGTAAAACCTCGTGCTAACAGGGGGGCTCCCCACCCCTTACCATCAGGCAGATTTCTGGTTTCCTTAATCCTGTCATAAAATCCTTTTCATACTCTGGCGAAAGGATAATCTCTGGCATAGCAATTTCCGGAAAATATTTTTTACATTTTTTCCAAACAATCTACATCTGTATTTTTAAAATGTAATAATGCGATTTCCTGCATATTTTTCGACCCATATGCATAATCCTTATTGATACGATATAGTTTCGGCTTCCTTCCTCCTATAATGGTGTCCTCTATACCACTTTCCATGCTATATTTCCACGATCAGAATTCCTCTTTCTCCGGCAGGCATATCCTTTATGATCTGTCCATTTTGGAAATATGCCGCACCCCCGCTTGCAGCGTCGGCAACACCAGGATCAGCACAGAAGGGATTCACATACAGAACAATATTACCACACTTTGCCGCCTGTCCTGCGTACTCATATCTGATTTTTTCATTCCAGTCTGCCGCCTTATAATCGCACCACACAGGCCAAAGAACAATATCCACATTCAGTGCTTTCATTTCCTCCGGTCTGCCCTCCGCCCAAAGGTCGCCGCACAGACCGATGGCAAATTTTTTCCCGTCAAAGGCAAAAGTTTCAAATTTCCTCCCCTCCCGGTAACGGCCATCAGTATGCCAGAATTCTTTCCAGCCGGCACTGACCCGTTGAAAATTGTGAATGATCTCTCCGGATGCGTCAATCACAATCTGACTGCTATACAATGAATCCGCCGCCTTCTCTATATAGCCAAAGGATACCGCAATCCGGTTCTTTGCCGCCGCTTCCCGAATCCGTCTGATCTCAGCTCCCTCCTTGGAGACTGCCATGACACGGTCCGCCTCATAATCCCATGTCAGGCACTCAAATCCCTGTAAAAAGGATTCTCCAAACACTACCAGATCAGCCTTTCCACTGCAGTGTTCTAAGAAACGCAGAATGGATACGATATTGTGTTCCACCTCCCCGGTCACTGCCGGGGCAGATGCCAATGCGATTTTCATGATTTAAAACTCCTTCTCATTGTCCGATTCTCCGGTTTTTCAGTTATATTCCATTTTCTGGACTTTCTAATTCATTATGGGCAGCTTTCCTTTCATCAGCAGTCAAATTCAGCTCGTCTATACTCAGACCGATCTCGATAGATGATGTTACTTTACATTAAATTTTGACAATAAACATACCGTCTCTACGTGCACCGTATATAGAACACCTTTTCTATCGTATATCACAGTTTACCATACAATCACGGAAAGTGCAGTAAATACAGGCGTTTTTCAGAATGTTGTTCTATCTGAATCACTAATTTTCGCAGAGAATCACAAGATATATTTTACTCACGGTAGGCAAAATGTAGACAATGCCTACCGTCAAGTTTTCCTTGAACATGAAAACGCAATGTGCTATATTGTAAGTAGAAAAAGGAACAACCGCCCACAAAGTGGTTGACCTCATGAAGTAAATAGCAACATAGAAATTACCACCTTTTCACTCAGCCAAAGTTTCGGGGTGGTTTTTCTATGCTTAAAACATTATCTGATAAACGTAAAAACGAATGTCAGCAATGCCAGAATGAACATTCCAAAAGCCATAAGATCTTTGAAATCAAAATGATTTTTATTGTCCATCAGCACCACCCCCATTCTATGTAGAATAGAGGTCATCCACCCTGCAACACGGTTGTTCCTTTCCATATACTACCATAAGGACAGACAGCGTACAATATTTATTTCAATATCATTCGATACCCTTTTCATTTCTTTCAAGTAGAATCAAAAGACACAGGAATTGCGCAATCTATTCTTTCCGAATGGAAGTTACAGGCCACACCGGACTCATTCAAGTATTGTGCCCGTGTGATCCACAACGAACTAAATAACCCGCTCTTCCACAGCCATTGTCTCAGACATACTCACGGCACGATTCTGGCAGAAAACGGCGCACAGCCAAAGACCGTTATGGAACGTCTGGGACATAAAGACCTTAAAACCACAATGGAGCGCTATATCTTCAATACTGATAAAATGCAGGTGGATGCTGTGGAACTTTTCATAAAAGCCACCTCATAAAAAGAAAAATCCTGCCTACCATCTTAAAAAAGGGTAGGCAGGAGGTAGGCAAAAAGCCTATTTTCAACCTTACATTTCCTCAGAAGCCTTGATTTTCCGGCATAATTTCACAACAGTTTCTACGTGCACCGTCATCGGGAACATATCTGCCGGGCGGACTTTTTTAAGCTCATATCCTTCTTCACAGAGGTATTTCAGGTCTCTTGCCAGTGTAGCAGAGTCGCAGCTCACATAGACGATGCGGTCCGGTTCCATACGTACCATCGTCTCCAGTAGTGCCTGATCGCACCCTTTTCTCGGCGGATCTACGACGATGACATCGGCGTGGGCCTGCTGCCCCGGATGTTCTTTTGCGAAGTTTTCATAGTAGGCCGGCAGCACTTCTTCCGCCTTCCCAACATAAAATTCGGCATTCTCTATACCGTTGATCTTTGCGTTTGTGCGGGCGTCTTCAATAGCCTGAGGGATGATTTCCACTCCGTATACCTGTTTTGCTTTTTTTGCCAGGAAAAGGGAGATCGTCCCGATGCCGCAGTACATATCCCAGACCGTCTCTTTTCCGCTCAGATCTGCATACTCGCATGCCAGACTATAGAGCACTTCGGTCTGCACCGGATTGACCTGGTAAAAAGAAAGCGGCGAGATCTGGTACTTGATTTCCCCGATGTAATCGGTAATGTAATCCTGTCCCCACAGCGGACGTATCTCTTTTCCCATGATCACGTTGGTATTTTCCCGGTTGATATTCATGGTAATGCTTGTCATTCCGGAAATGCCGCGCAGTTTTTCGACGAGCTTGTCCGCGTGCGGAATCTCTGTTCCGTTGACGATGAGGCAGACCATGATCTCCCCAGTCTTAAATCCGCAGCGGATCAGGACATGGCGGAAGAGTCCCGTACCCATTTTTTCGTCGTAGGCCTGCAGGCCATATTCTTTCATAAAGTCAAGCACGATATCCAGTATCTCTGTATTGACTTCTTTTCCGAGCGCGCAGGACGTGTTTGGGATGATCTGGTGTGTGCGGCCCGCATAAAATCCTGCGGTCGGACTCCCCTCCTTGTCTGTCCCGATGGGATACTGCGCTTTGTTCCGGTAGTGAAAAGGCTCTTCCATTCCACAGATCGGTTCCATCACTGCATCTAACATTTCCCTGGAAAATCTGCCGATCCGTTCCAGATTATTGCGCACTTTCTTTTCCTTAAATCTCAGCTGTTCCTGATAGTCCATCTCCTGGATCTGGCACCCGCCGCACTGTCTGGCCACCGGACACTTGGCTTCTTTTCGTTTCTCAGAAGGCGTGAGGATCTTCATCAGCCTCGCATATCCATAGTTCTTTTTCAGTTTCATGACTTTGGCCTCGATGACATCCCCGACTATTGCATCCTTCACAAAGAGAGTAAAGCCGTCTGCCTTTCCGATACCTTCTCCGTCTACCCCAATATCTTCTATTTTCAATGTCACGATATCATTCTTTTTCATGTGTATCCATCCTCTCCTTTCAAATGTTTCCCAGTTAATAAAAGGGCAAGCACGATATGTACTTACCCATTTTTCCAATTTTTTCATGAATATCAGGAAAGGCTTGTTTTTCTCAGATTGGATTCAAAAAGGCGGTTGTAGCCAAGCCATTCTGTCGTATTCTTGTCTTTAAAGATCTCTTTTAACGTCTGCATCTTGGCATCTGTCATGTCGGCCAGATTTAAGGCCAAAGCCTCCGCAAGGGCTGGCTTTTTCGGGGAGCCGTACTCCAGTTCTCCGTGATGTGCCAGGATACAGTGTTTCAATTCACTTGCCAGTTTTGGCGGGAAGCCCGGAATGGTGCGCACCGCTTCGTCAAACATCTCCACTCCGATCACGATATGGCCAAGAAGCTGTCCGTCGTCGGTATAGTCATTTTCTGGAAATGCCGACAGCTCCTTTGTCTTGCCGATATCATGGTACATAGCTGCCGCATAAAGAAGATCTGCATTCAGGATATCATATGCGCTCAGATAATATTCGCACAGCTTCAGGATGCTGAGCGTGTGTTCCAAGAGTCCTCCGCAGAATCCATGATGGACGCTTTTTGCCGCCGAATGGTTCTTGAATCTCCGAATGAATTCCTCATCCTTCACAAAGTAAAACTCTACTGCCTGTCGGAGCCAGTTGTTCTGGATCTTGTTTACAAACCCCAGCAATTCTGTATACATTGCGTCTGCATCTTTCTCGCTGGTCGGCATGTAGTCTGCCAGAATGTATTCGCCTTCCTGGGCTTTTCTGAGCTGTTTGATATTCAGCTGCAGGTTATTGTTGTATGTGATGACTTCGCCTACGATTTCCACAAAATCCATCTCGTCATAGTCAGAGATACCGTTGGAATTCGGATCCCAGATCTTTCCGTCCAAGGTTCCCGTTTTATCCTGCAAAAGCAGGTTGTCATATGGTTTTCCGTTTCGTGTTTCGGCTGTTCTTTTTGATTTACACAGATAGATTGCACGAATGGTTTCCCCTTCATGCAGTTCTCGAATATATCTCATTGTTCTCCTCATTTCCAATTCATTATTCTGCACTGCCGAGCGCTACTTCAAATTGGATATCTACGTATCCGTCATTGCTTCTGCGCATGCCTTTGATCGTGATATGGGATCCTGGTCGGTAATCCATAAGTTCTTGCCGGTATGCACTCATCGTGTAGACTTTTGTATCTTCCACCTCTGTCAGGATATCGCCGCTTTGTATCCCAGCCTTCATAGCCGGAGAATCCGGAACCGTCGATGAAACATAGATTCCTTTTGGCATCTCCTGGCTGTCTGCCACGGCATCTGAAACTTCCGTCCCTTCTATTCCGGTGTAGGAAATCCCAATTCCATTTGACATCAATTCAATCTCTTCTTTTAGTTCAGATATGGCAAGTGCACTCAGCACACCACCGTCGTCTTCTTCCCTGCATATCACACCCAGGACTTCTCCTTTCAGATTCAGAAGTACTCCGCTTCCGGAAGCTGTCCCCGGCATGTCTGTATTCAAAATTGGGTATTCTCCGTCAATGCAAAGTTTTGTATTGGCTGTTTCGCTGATGATCCCTAAACCGACTCTTCCGTCTGCACCGAACGGCATACCCGCCGCAATGACAGGATCTCCTCTGGACGCTGCATTGGAATTACCCAGTGTCGCCTTTACGATTTGTTCCTTCGTATTGTCCGGAAGACTTGATTTTGGCGCCGCATATACAGCGATACCGAGAGCGGTGTCTCTTTTTTTCACGGATACATCTACCTGATTTCCATCGTAGAAGGCGGCTTTGACCGGCTGATCTGCCTGAAAAGCGCTGTTCTGTGCAAGGATCAGATACTCTACCCCATTGTCCGCCACGATCACGCCGGAGATCTCGATCTGACCGCCCTGTATCGTCTGGCCGTCTTCCGTCTTTTCTTCTCCCGCTGATCCGCTCAGTCTTACGAGACTTTTCTCTGCCATCTTTGCAACGTCATCTATCTGCCGGTACATCTCCTCATAATCATCCAGTGTCAGTGCCTGTGTTTCCTGTGGGGTTTCCTCCGGATTTTCCTCTTCTTCGTCCTTATCGTCCTGCGGTATCGTCACACTTGTCGGATTGTTGTTGAAATGGCTGTCCACCCACGGTTTGGCCGCAGAAAATCCAGCGCACGCGCCAAGGCCGAAAATTACCCCCAGGCCTGCTATCTTCAACATTTTCAGAAGCACCGCTTTTTTATTCAGCGGTGGTTTTTTGATGGTTTCTTTCAAAAATGAATAGGATTCTTTTTCTTCTTCGCTCCTGTTATCATCATGAAATTCCGCAGACATCGCATCTTCTCCTTCTTCTCAGATCGCCTTTGCTTTTTCTAAAGCGCGCTCGTCTTGTTATAGTATACCGTATCGTTTGTCAATGTTCAATATTTAACCTTTTTTTCTCCTTTATTTTAAAGGTCAAATGGAGTAAAATAGAATCGGTAAATTATGTAAAGGGGATTTTCATGAATACAAAAACATTACGTAAACTGGAATACGATAAAATCATAAAACTTTTGGCCGACCACGCCTCTTCCCCTGGCGGAAGAGAGCTTTGTCTGGACCTTGTCCCTTCCTCCTCCCTTCCTCAGATCGAGAAGATGCAGGAGGAGACGGCGGCAGCGTTTACACGGATCGTCAAGAAGGGAATGCTTTCCTTCAGCGGCTGCTATCCTGTGGAAGCTTCGCTGAAACGTCTTGAAATAGGGGCTTCACTTGGATCTTCTGAGCTTCTTTCCATCTGTAAGCTTCTGGAAGCTGCCAACCGGGCGAAGACGTTCGGACGGCACGAAACGCCGGATGAAGAACCGGACTGTCTGGATGAATACTTCGCTCATCTCGAACCTATTACCCCGCTTGCATCCGACATCCGCCGCTGTATCCTTGAGGAAGATGTCATTGCTGATGAGGCAAGCAGCAATCTTCTGAAGATCCGAAGAAGTATCAGCCAGGCTGGAGACAAGATCCACTCTACTTTGAACAGCATGGTCAACGGCTCTTTGCGCACCTATCTTCAGGATTCCATTATCACAATGCGGGGAGACCGGTACTGTCTGCCTGTGAAGGCCGAATACCGAAGCCAGGTAAAGGGGATGATCCACGACCAGTCTTCCACCGGATCCACTTTGTTTATCGAACCGATGGCTGTCGTAAAACTGAACAATGATCTTATGGAGCTTTACGCGAAGGAGCAGGAAGAGATTCAGGTCATCCTGGCTCGCCTCAGCTCCGAAGCAGCAGAATACATCTCGGAGATCCGAAACGACTACACGATCCTTACCGAGCTTGATTTCATATTTGCCAGGGGAAGCCTGGCCCTTGAGTGGAATGCATCAAGACCAGTCTTTAACGAAGAAGGGCGAATCCACATCCGAGAGGGGCGCCATCCTCTCCTTGACAAGCAGAAAGTTGTACCGACAACGATCCGTCTGGGAGCAGACTTTGACCTGCTCATCGTGACAGGACCTAATACCGGCGGAAAGACCGTCTCTCTTAAGACGACCGGACTTTTCACGCTCATGGGACAGGCGGGACTTCATATCCCTGCCCTTGACCGTTCCGAGCTTGGAATCTTCCATGAAGTATACGCGGATATCGGAGATGAGCAGAGTATCGAACAGAGTCTGAGTACCTTCTCCTCCCATATGACCAACATCGTGTCCTTCCTGGAACGCGTAGATGAACGTTCTCTCGTGCTCTTTGATGAGCTTGGAGCCGGGACCGATCCGACGGAGGGTGCTGCCCTTGCCATCGCCATCCTGTCAAGCCTGCACAAAAGAGGTATCCGTACGATGGCTACAACTCACTATAGCGAACTGAAAGTCTTTGCCCTGACGACAGCGGGTGTGGAGAATGCATGCTGTGAGTTCGATGTGGAGACGCTTCGTCCTACTTATCATCTGCTCATCGGAATCCCGGGGAAGAGTAATGCCTTTGCCATCTCAAAAAAACTGGGTCTTTCTGACGCCATCATTGAAGAAGCGAAATCACACCTGAGCGAGCAGGACGAATCCTTCGAGGAGCTTCTCACGGATCTGGAACAGAGCAGACGGACCATCGAGCAGGAACAAAATGAGATTCGGGCATACAAAGAAGAAATCGCATCTCTGAAAGAAGAAGTCGAGAAAAAGCAGGCTCGTCTCAATGAACAGCGAGATCGAATCCTGCGTCAGGCCAACGAAAAGGCCAGCCAGATTCTCCGTGAAGCCAAAGACTACGCAGATGAAACAATGAAAAACTTCCGTAAATTCGGGAAAGAAAATGTTTCCGCAGCAGAAATGGAAAAGGAAAGGGAGCGTCTCCGCAAAAAAATGGAAAAGACAAACTCCCATCTTACTTTGGAAAAAGAAAAGCCGCGCAGACAATACAAACCGTCCGACTTTAAGCTTGGCACTTCCGTGAAAGTCCTAAGTATGAATCTCACGGGAACTGTCCGTTCCCTTCCGGATTCCAAGGGTGTTGTGGACGTACAGATGGGAATCCTTCGTTCCAAGGTCCCGATCACGGATCTGGACATTATCGAGGAGGCTGCTTCCTACACATCCAAACAGACTCGGAAGACGTCATCCGGCAAGATGAAGATGGGCAAGTCTTTAACTGTCAGTCCCGAGATCAATCTCATCGGGAAGACAACGGATGAAGCAGTCGCACTGCTTGATAAATATCTGGACGATGCCTACCTCGCTCATATCAATCCAGTCCGCGTCGTTCACGGAAAAGGTACCGGCGCACTGCGCGCTGCAGTCCATAATTATCTGAAGCGGCAGAAACATGTCAAATCTTACCGGCTGGGCGCGTTTGGCGAGGGAGACGCCGGTGTTACTATAGTAGAATTTAAATAGGGAGGAAGTTATGGTAGCAAAACAGAAAATATTGATCGTAGATGACGATGAAAATATCGCAGAGCTCATCTCTTTGTATCTTACAAAGGAATGCTTTGACACTCACATGGTGTTCGACGGGGAGGAGGCGCTCCGCGCCTTTGACTCCTATCAGCCGAACCTGATCCTTTTGGATCTCATGCTTCCCGGCATGGATGGCTACCAAGTCTGCCGGGAGATCCGCTCACGCTCCAATACCCCGATCATTATGCTTTCCGCCAAGGGAGAGGTTTTTGACAAGGTTCTGGGGCTGGAACTGGGTGCCGACGACTATGTCATCAAACCGTTCGATTCCAAAGAACTCGTTGCCCGCGTAAAAGCAGTACTCCGCAGATATCAGCCTGCCAAGCCAGAGTACGCAGACGCATCGCGCGGAAAATGTGTGGAATACCCAGGCATCTCCATCAACCTTACAAACTACTCAGTGATGGTGGACGGGAAGCATGTGGATATGCCTCCGAAAGAGCTGGAGCTCCTTTATTTTCTTGCCTCTTCTCCAAATCAGGTATTTACCCGCGAACAGCTTCTTGATCAAATCTGGGGATATGAGTATGTTGGAGACACCCGTACAGTAGACGTCCACATCAAGCGCCTGCGTGAAAAAATAAAAGACCATCCTTCCTGGAATCTTGGCACTGTCTGGGGGATCGGATACAAATTTGAGGTTAAGTAGCCCATGCGCAGCAATCTATATGTAAAATTTATTATCCTTTATATCATCTTTGGATTTTTGAGTCTTTTTACGACTGCTACGTTGGGGTCTCACTTGATCTTCAAAAGTATTGAAAGAAACGATACGTCCGCACTCTACCGCGAAGCTTCCATCTTGGCATCGGACTATCTCCCGGATTATTTCACTGAATACATGAGTGCGTCTGATACCCGGATACTTTTAAAGAACGTGAACACATATCTTGACGCGGATCTCTGGTTAACTGATACTGAAGGCAAGGTTCTTCTTACTGTGACGACAGGCAGCCTTGGTACCGTGCCTTCCCAAATTCGTAATTTTGATCCCGCCGAGAGCGGTAATGATCAGTATCTGTCCGGTACGTATCATGGATATTTCGACGAGGATGTAGTCACGATCATCACTCCTGTGACAAAGGGATTTTCCACTAATGGTTATCTCCTGCTCCACAAACCGTTATCGGTATACGATGCGCGGCATCACTCCGTGATGAACGCTGTGTACATCACATTGCTCGCCATCTATGTGCTGTCTTTCGTACTCTTTCTCGGCATTCATTTTTTTATCTACATGCCGCTTCGAAAGATTACGGAGGCTGCCAAACAGTATGCTTCAGGGAATCTTGAATATGAGATTCCTGTCTACTTCCAGGATGAGATCGGATACCTTTCGGCTTCTTTGAACTATATGGCGTCCCACTTAAAAGACATGGAAGATTATCAGAAAAAATTTGTGGCAAATGTCTCCCATGATTTCCGTTCTCCGCTTACATCCATCAAAGGATATGTGGAGGCCATGGCAGACGGCACGATCCCGCCAGAACTTCAGGGAAAATATCTGAATATTATCCTCTTCGAGACGGAGCGCCTTACCGATCTGACACGGGATCTCCTGACGCTGAATGAATTTGACACAAAGGATCTTCTGCTCAATAAAGAGAGCTTTGACATCCACGAAGTCATAAAGAACGTAGCAGCCTCATTTGAAGGTACCTGCACGAAACGGAAGATCTCCATCGAGCTGCTTTTGGCATCCCAGATACTGAATGTTCACGCTGACAGGAGAAAAATCCAGCAGGTACTCTACAACCTTCTCGATAATGCTATCAAGTTCAGCAACCCAAATTCCTCGGTCACAGTTGAGACAACAGAACGTGGGGAAAAAGTCTTCGTGTCCGTAAGGGACTATGGCATCGGTATCCCGAAAGAAGATCTCAACAGGATATGGGAACGCTTCTATAAGAGTGACCTTTCCCGTGGTAAGGACAAAAAGGGCACCGGTCTGGGTCTTGCCATCGTAAAAGAGATCATCCAGGCACACAACGAAAATATCAATGTCATCAGTACAGAGGGAGTCGGCACGGAGTTTATCTTCTCTCTTCCCCGCACTTAAACGCATTGGCACAAACAGAAACGGGCAGCTTCCTCGTCCATGAGGATCTGCCCGCTTCCAGGTTGCTGATAACACCATATTTCTTATTCATACAGCATATTTTTGATTGCTGTCTCTTCCATATTTTCTTTCGTAACCCAGGCATAACCGGTATCCACAAAAGCTTCGTTTCCCATGTCCAGGGCAGATCTTGCAGAAGCGACTACCGTGGCATATCCGATACCGTAAGGGTTTTGGATGATGAGTCCATCCAGACTTCCGTCATCCAATGCCTCTGTCAGATTTTCTCCGCCATCAAATCCGATAATCTTCATATCCTCTTTCCCGGCCGCCTCACACATGTCCAGCACTTTCTCTGTTACTTCTCCGCTCGTTGCGATACAGCCTTTTGCATTCGGGTGCTGCTCCAGGATCTGCGCCATGACCTGCTCTTCTGTTACACTGTCTGCCGTGACTTCTTCCTCGCTCCCGTTTGCTTTATTCTTCTCTGTCAGCTTTTCCGCCGTCATCTTTTTCAGCTCTTCCAAATCATCCATATAGTAAGTGCCGCTGATCTGTATCTGCGGGTAATGGGCCTGGATCTGTCCTTTGATGCCGCTCTCCCTGTCTTGCGCAGAGGTTGATTTATTGTCCTGAACAAAAAGCAGCACTTCTCCCTGTTCATCGATAAGACTTGCCATCTTGTCCGCCGCCGTCATCCCAGCCTCTTTGTTGTTCGTCATTACTTTTGCCATAATTCCCTGATAGTCGCTTCCGGAATCAAATTCCACGATTGGGATATCATTTTCTGTAGCCAGATCAAACTGCACTTCACAGGCTGTCCGGTCGATAGGTGCGATCGCAAGAGCAGCCGGATATCTGTCGAGTTCCTCGTCCAGAATATTGATCTGCTCATCCACATCCCCTTCATGGCTTGGACCATTGTATGTTACCTTGATCTTGTCTTTTCCCTCGTATCCAAGCTGCTCATTCAAGGCTTTTACCGCATCTTCAGCTCCTTTCGCGATCTCGTCCCAGTAAGCGCTGTCCTCGGCCTTCCCAATGATGGATATATAGCTTCCTTTTTCCAGCTTGATCCCTTCCACAGAACTGTAGGCCTGAGGCTGAACCATGTTGAGCCTTGTCTGATATTTGCTCTCGGCTTTCTCCTCGTTAAGTACCACGTTATTTTTATCGGATGTATCATCTCGCCCACACGCTGTAAGAAACAACGATGCGCAAAGCATGCAAGTGAGTAATATGCTCCTGTTTTTCATCGTCTTTTCTCCTGTCCATCAAAATCTTCTAACCAACACTATACACCAAAACTCCAAAAAAAGGATAAATTTTTTCTTAATTTTCCGCGAAATCTTTGTGTTGTATTTAATTAAAAGCACGAATTTGCTTGTATATTCACAGTGTTTGCGTTAAAATATAGACACAAACAAGAAAAGGAGGAACATACTATGGCACACGTAATCAGTGATGAATGTGTAAGCTGCGGAGCTTGCGAAGCAGAATGCCCGGTAGGCGCTATTTCTCAGGGAGCAGATCATTATGAAATCGACGCAGATGCTTGCGTTGACTGCGGCGCTTGTGCAGCACAGTGCCCGACAGGTGCTATTTCCGCTGAATAATAACCGGTTTATACATAATGCATGAATGAGATGAATGAAAAATGCCGCCTTCTGTATGGAGGGCGGTATTTTTGTCCGAAGACGTCGAGAAGTTTTTCGGATTTTCTCCCCATAATATGCTATGATAGAAGTGCACCAGAAATGTATAAAGATTAACAGGGGGTTATGTGTATGGGCGAGGTTCAGTACATGCTTTCCGAAGCCGCCAAAAGAACCGGCGTCAAAAAAGATCTTCTCCTCTACTGGGAAGAATACTTAAGACTGCCTTGCGGCCGTACGGAAAACGGACATCGTTACTATACAAATGAAGACATACGGCTTTTTAGCTGTATCAAAGAACTATTGGAACAAGGTATCCGTATCTCAGATTTGAAAGAAGTGATACCGGATATTTTACATACGAAAGAAACGCTGAAGCAAGATAACGCGGATTCGCCGGAAGCATTTTTTGCCTCCGTGTTCCGAAGTGTACTTTTAGAAAACAACCCTGTACTGGAAAGACAGATCAGTGAGACAGTCACAAAACAGATTTCCCAGGATATGGCTTTCCTGCTCCAGGCAAAAGAACGACAAGAAGAAGAGCGCTACCGGAATCTGGATCATCTGATCCGGCAGCAGCAGACGTACCGGAAAGAGGCTGTAAAAACTGCCCCTGTACGGTTTTGGCACCGTCTGATCGGCGAAGCTTGACAAACTCTTTCCTTTTATAAGAAAGCCCCGGCCTTTTCGGCCAGGGGCTTTCTTTGTACGGCGTCATACTCTCTGCGCCGTTTTTATTCTCTTTTCATATAATTTGCAAACTTTGTATAATTTGGAAGCCAGGTAAGCTCCACTGTCCCGATCGGGCCGTTTCTCTGCTTGGCAATGATGATCTCCGCAATATTCGGGCGATCTGTATCTTTATGGTAATAGTCATCCCGATAGATAAACATAACCACGTCCGCATCCTGCTCTATGGCCCCGGATTCACGGAGGTCTGAAAGCATCGGTCTGTGATCCGGCCTCTGCTCTACCGCACGGCTGAGCTGTGACAGAGCGATGACCGGCACATTCAGTTCTCTGGCAAGCGCCTTCAAAGACCGGGAAATATCTGAGATTTCCTGCTGCCTCGATTCACTCCGTCCTCCCACGCTTCCGCTCATAAGCTGCAGGTAGTCGATAATGATAAGTTCCAGATTATGCTCCAGCTTATACTTTCTGCACTTGGAACGCATCTCAGAAATCGAGATACCCGGAGTATCGTCGATGATCAGGTTGGAACGCCCGATGATGCCGGCGCCTTCAATAAGCTTCTCCCAGTCTGAATCTTTCAGATTTCCTGTCCTGAGCGCCTGGGAATCCACCTGGGATTCCAGCGCAAACAGTCGGTTCACAAGCTGCTCTTTTGACATCTCTAAACTGAAGATCGCCACAGTCTTTTCCACTTTAAACGCCACGTGCTGGGCGATATTCAGTACAAATGCCGTTTTTCCCATGGACGGACGAGCCGCCACAAGTATGAGGTCGGACGGCTGAAGCCCCGACATTTTGTAGTCCAGATCAATAAATCCGGTAGGGATCCCTGTTACGGTCCCTTTACTTTTCGATGCTTTTTCAATTTTCTCAAGGGCATTTAGGACAACCTGTTTGATCGGTACATAATCTCCTGTGCTGCGTCTCTGGAGCAAATCAAAGATATCTTTCTCTGTCCGCTCCAGGATTCCTTCCAAAGGCTCCTTTGACGCGTAACACGTATTTGCAATCCCCTCCGTCATCCGGATGAGCTTTCTGAGCATCGATTTCTCCGCCACGATCTCCGCGTAATACTTGACATTCGCGGATGTCGAAACGGATGTCACGAGATCTCTGGCAAATTCCAGACTCTGGATCTCTTCCGGGACATCCTTTTCCTTAAGTTTTTCCTGAAGCGTAATCAGGTCAACCGGTGTCCCTTCGTTATATAGTTCCACGATAGCGCCGAAGACTGTCCCGTATGTGGACTGGTAAAAATCGTCCCCACTGATGATCTCCGCCGCAGTCATGATTGCTTCTTTATCCATGAGCATTGCAGCCACAACAGACTGCTCCGCTTCCACGCTGTGAGGCATGACCCTTTTGATCAGCGCTTCTTCCATGCCAATTCCTCCTGTCGTCTGTTTCCCTGGGCGAAGGATTATTCTTCCTGCACGGATACTTTCAAGTCAGCGGTTACTTTCGTGTGAAGCTTAACCGGCACAATGTGCATACCCAGCGTCTTGATGGCTTCTTTCATCTGGATCTTCTTCTTATCAATATCGTATCCAAGCTGTTCCTTCACTGCCGCCGCAATCTCTTTTGATGAGACGGAGCCAAACGTTCTTCCGCCTTCCCCTGTCTTGATCTTAAGGACCACTTTCTTTTCCTCAATCTCGGCTTTTAATTTCTTTGCAGCTTCAAACTGTTCCTGCGCGATCTTTTCATCGTTTGCCTTCTTCAGCTTGAGATCGTTCAGATTCTTTTTGTTCGCTTCCACTCCCTTTTTCTGCTTTATGATCACGTTTCTTGCATATCCGTCGCTCACTTCCACAATATCGCCCTTTTTTCCGACGGATTTTACGTCTTCCAATAAAATTACTTTCATACCTCGATGTCTCCTCCTTCAATCATGTCGTCGATAACCTGTTTCAGCGTATCGATATCGCCTTCCAGATCTTCATTTTCAAACTGCGCGCCGGCGCTGTTGATATGGCCGCCGCCTCCAATCCGCTCCATAATAATCTGCACGTTGACTTCGTCGATGGAACGGGCGCTTACGTACACTTTTCCGTGGTATTCCGTCAGTACAAACGCCGCTTTTACTTCCTTGATATTCAGAAGCTCGTTGGCTGCCTGCGCTCCCACGATGGTCGGGCTTTCAATCTCCATGCCCGCCCCTCTTGCTATGATAAAGCAATCTCTGTATATCTCAGCATTCCCAATGATATCGGCCTTGGCTCTGTAGGATTCCAGGTCGTCCCGGAATATCTTATGCACATAAGTGATATCTGCAC
Organism: Sellimonas sp.; assembly: GCF_047234585.1. Lineage (NCBI taxonomy): Bacteria > Bacillati > Bacillota > Clostridia > Lachnospirales > Lachnospiraceae > Sellimonas > Sellimonas sp. The sequence continues at coordinate 15,889 of NZ_JBKSWG010000021.1, forward strand.
CGTTTCTTCTTAAGAACGCCGCAGCCTCAAATGTCCGCACACCGGTACGGTTCATAAAATTGTTTGTATCAATCATGATACCTGCATAGATACTGTTTGCCTCGATGGTGTCGAGTTTGATATCATCTGCGATATACTGAAGCACTTCCGCCACCATCTCACACGTAGATGATGCGTAAGGTTCGATATAAGACAGGATCGCATTTTCGATCACGTTGCTTCCCTGTCTGTGATGATCCAGAACTGCAATAGTTTTTACTTGTGTAAGCAGCTCTTCACATTCCGTAAGATTTGGTTTGTTGGTATCCACCACAATGACCATCGTATTCTCATCCACAAGTCTGAGCGCTTCCTGAGAGCTGACAAACATGTCTTCCGGGAATTTTTCACTGTTCACAAATTCATTGTAAATCGGCCGGAGCGACATCGTCACTTCGTTAATGACGATATGTGCTTTCTTCTCCAGTGTCCTTGCGATCTTATAAATACCAACTGCCGCGCCAAAAGAGTCCGAATCGCCAAGTTTGTGCCCCATCACGAGAATCTGATCTTTGGCGATCATAAATTCTCGCATCGCTTCTGCCTTGACTCTGGCCTTGACTCGGGTATTCTTAGCCGTCTGCTCTCTCTTGCCGCCGTAATACTTGATTCCTTCCATGCTCTTTACTACCACCTGATCTCCGCCTCTTGCAAGCGCCAGATCGATAGCTACGCGGGCATAATTATAACTCAGTCCATATTTTTCCCCGCTGAAACCAAGGCCAATACTGAGCGTAGCCGGAATCTTGTTTCCGATACTGATCTCTTTCACATCGTCCATGAGGGAAAAATGATCTTCCTCCATATACTGAAAAAACTTTTTCTTGATGACGATAAAATATCTGTCTTTCTCCAGTTTCTTGGCGATCCCATCCATCGTCGCCACATACTGGTTGATCTTCCGGTCGATGAGCGCGATCAGAAGAGACTGCCTTACCTCCTCAACACTGTCGATCACTTCGTCGTAGTTATCGATATAGATAAGCCCGGCAACCATCTTCTGTTCTTCCACTTCCGCCCGTGCCTGGTTAAGGCTGGTTACATCCCTCATATAAAGGGTAATAAAGTATTCCTTTCCTTCCGGGATCTGAAGAACTTCTTCCTTCCTGCTAAATCCCTCTATCGGGACTTTATAAAACTCTGCCACATAATCCCTGTTCTGACAAGTGACTTCCAGGGATGTGCTTTTGTCCTCCTCTTTTGGGAACACACTCCGGTTCAGCGCCGGAATATATTTGCTCAAATACGTATCCGGTCTGAGTCCATTTCCTATGATTTCCGCAAACTGGCTGTTCCCCCAGAGAATCTTTCCGTCGTCCAGCAAAATCGCATACGGCACAGAAAGCTCCCTTAGCAGGATATCCTGCACCCCACCGTACTGGGCGGCAAACTCTACAAGATTTGCTAGCAGCAAAGACCGATTGTAAAAATACAGGATGAATGCAATAACAGCATATACGATCACAAATGCGCTCATCAGAAATCCTGCACTCTGATTGACCATATAAATCCAGATATTCATAATGATCAAAAGGATGGTCATGATTGCCGGCCACTGCATATACAGTTTTAACTGGCCTTTAAAATGAATATTGTCTTTCTTGTTCATCTCTCCGTCCTCAAATCAATAAAGTTGCATGCTATATTATACCACTTTCCGTACATTTTTTAAAGGAATTTGTTTTGCTGCACCTCTTACTGCTTTTCTGTGAGCATTTTGAGGAATTCTACCGCGTTCTCCTTGTTGTGTCCATTCTGCAGCACACACGCATATACCGGTTCATAGGAAACACCTATATTCTCATCCAGATATGCATTGTCCTGGAAAATGGCCGCTTCTCCTTCCACAGTGCCTTCCACCGCCTGTTCCGGCATCATTTCCTCCAGATTTACGAGTCCATCCATTCCCTGATACTCTTCGTAGATTTCTTTCGGACAGATCAGCACATCCACAGACTCTGCACCGATCAATGTTGTCAGCGCGATACGGCTGTTATAATCTTCCTTGGAAGAGGATATATTGGAATTAAACTTTACACTCTGATTTTTCTTTTTTGCTCCCAGCAGTTCTTTGACGTCTTTCTCAAGTCCGGTACGATCCACGTTTCCTCCATCCACGATCGTTACGTTCAGGAGAACTTCCTCCGTTATCCCATGATACATCTGCACTCCTGTACAGATAGCCGCTATGACGAGGGCCAGGACGACGAGCCAGATCTTATAGTACATCCACAGATACTCGATTTTTTCCTTCCATGTCATTTTTTTTAACTTTTCCATCTCAAAACGGCGCTTTTCTTTTCCTTCCATCTGCCTCTCGTATTTTCGGTCCAGCATCTTTCGCTCCTCCTTGTATATGTGAATATTATCCAAAAGGTATTTTGACTCCGGTATCATTATTATGATATTTTCACGGCGAGAAGGCAAGTGAAAGTTTTGTGACGAGTGTCCATCCTATTGATTTTACAGCTGTTTTCCGATATACTTGTTCGCAGGGGCAGTACGATCTGCCTTTTGATATCAGGAGGTTTTTATGAGTCGCTTATTTAATATTGACAATCCATTCATGCAGTTTCTTTCCAGGATGTTTGACCTGATTGTCCTGAACGTGGTGTTTATCTTAAGCTGTATCCCGATTATTACCATCGGCGCCTCTTTGAGTGCACTTTATTCCGTCACACTAAAAATGGTCCGTGGGACAGATTCTTATGTCATAAAAGGATATTTCAAGGCGTTTGCGGCAAATTTCAAACAGGGTACTCTGATGTGGCTTCTTTTTTCCGCCCTTTTCTTCTTTTTGAGGTTCGACTATACCATTGCAGCTTCCCAGAATTCCGGCATGTTCCAGACTGTCCGGATCCTGCTTTTAATGGTCATCCTGGTTCTTGCTGCAGCCTTTTTTTACGTATTTCCGATCGCTTCCCACTTTGTCTGTACGACAAAGCAGCTGATCCGGAATTCCTTTTTGATGAGCATTGGGCACCTGCCGTACACAGCGGTCTTGTTTGTCTACTGCGGAGTTGTTATTTTCCTGGCATCCCGTTCCACATCCCTTTTTGGTGGAGTCATGGGTGTCAGTATGATTTGCGGTTTTTCTGTGACCGCCTACTTTTTCTCTATTATATTCAGTAAAATTTTTAAAAAATACGAACCGGAAGAATCTGATGAGGAGAACAATATATTGGAATAAAAAGTGTGCGCCAAGACGCACACTTTTTTCGTTCCCGCATATGCTGTTATAAACAGACTGCGCATCGGAGGAATGTTGATGCGAGATATGTATATATGTTTATCTGACCTGAAGCCGGGCGAAAGCGGTGTCGTGACTGGCTTTGCAAAGAAGGCTTTTCTTAGGAGGCGCCTTCAGGATCTGGGAATCATCGCCGGTACACCCATCCATTGTATCGGAAAAAGTCCTCTTGGGGATCCGCAGGCTTACCTTGTCCGGAGAACAGTCATTGCTCTCCGTAAAAAAGATGCGGCCCAAATCTTTGTCCGGGAGGTGGCGTAATGGAGCGGACGATCGCGCTGGCCGGCAACCCGAATGTAGGGAAAAGTACTGTCTTCAATGCATTAACCGGAATGAAGCAGCACACCGGCAACTGGCCTGGAAAAACGGTCGCTACTGCAAGCGGAACTTGCATGTGGGACGGATGTCTCTATCGTCTTGTGGATCTGCCAGGCTGCTACTCGCTCTTGGCCCACTCTGAGGAAGAAGAGGTGGCCCGTGATTTTATCTGCTTTTCCCACCCTGATGCCGTGGTAGCGGTATGCGATGCCACTTGTTTGGAGCGAAATCTGAATCTTGTCCTTCAGATTCTGGAAATAACAGACCGGGTCGTACTCTGTGTGAATCTTCAGGATGAGGCAGAAAAAAAGAGAATACGCATCCATCTTTCGTTACTTTCAGAGCGTCTTGGCATCCCCGTAGTCGGCACTTCCGCCAGGGACGGGAAAGGGCTTGCCGATATTTTTCATGCTCTTTCGGATCTGGAGCGCCAACCTTACTTTAGACAGATTACCCGCTATCCGGACATCCTTGAGTCTGCCATCCAGGAAATGGAAAAGACAGCGGCGGATTTTCTTCCGGATCCTTCCATCGCCCGCTGGTGTGCGGTCCGCCTTCTGGAATCTGACGGAGATTTCCCGGATGCCCCGAAAGATGAAAAAGGGACTCCTCTTCCGGAAATCCCACAGATCCGCCGGAAGCTTTCCGCTCTTTCAGTGTCCCTTTCTCCTCAAGGATGGAACGCGGAGAAGATCCGGGACTGTATCGCCGAAACATTTATCAAGCGGGCAGAGACACTCTGCAGAGAATGTGTTCGTTTCGAAGATCCTCAATATGCAAAAAAAGACCGGAAGCTTGACTTTCTGTTTACAAGTAAAGCCACCGGTTTTCCTATTATGCTTTTGTTTCTTTTCTTACTATTCTGGATTACCGTGAATGGGGCAAACCTCCCTTCTTCACTTTTGTCTGACGTCCTGTTCTCCGTCGAGGACTGGCTTTATGACACGGCGCGTTCTCTCGGCATACCGGAAACTGTGTACGCTCCTCTGATTTTCGGTATATACCGTGTCCTTGCCTGGGTAATCTCCGTGATGCTTCCTCCTATGGCTATCTTCTTTCCGCTCTTTACTCTTCTGGAAGACTTCGGATATCTTCCTAGAGTAGCCTTTAATCTGGATCGCTGCTTTCAGAAATGCCATGCCTGCGGGAAACAGGCTCTTACGATGTGTATGGGACTGGGATGCAACGCAGTGGGCGTAACCGGATGTCGGATCATTGATTCTCCCCGGGAACGGATGATCGCTGTCCTAACGAACAGTCTTGTACCATGCAACGGTCGTTTTCCAATGATCCTGGCCGTCATCACGATGTTTCTCGCCGGAAACACTGAGGGATTTGCCGCTTCTTTTTTGCCCGCTTTTTTCCTGTCCCTTGTGATTGTCCTCGGGATTGTCATGACGCTTTTGGCCTCCCGTTTCTTGTCTGGAACACTCCTCAAAGGGATGCCTTCTTCCTTTACCTTAGAGCTGCCTCCTTTTCGAAGGCCTCAGTTTGGAAAAGTCATCGTTCGATCTGTGCTTGACAGGACCGTCTTTGTCCTTGGACGTGCGGTCATCACTGCCGCCCCTGCCGGACTCCTCATCTGGATCATGGCCAATGTGACTGTGGGCGATGTTCCCATTCTTACCTATTGTGCAGATTTCCTGGATCCCTTTGCGCGGATGCTTGGTCTGGACGGCGTAATTTTAATGTCCTTCATTCTTGGTATGCCTGCAAACGAGATCGTCCTCCCCATCATGCTGATGACTTATCTGTCACAGGGAACGTTGACAGAACTTGCCGATCTTCAAGTCATGAAATCCCTCCTTGTGGAGAACGGCTGGACGTGGATTACAGCGGTCTGTGTGATTCTCTTTTCCTTGATGCACTGGCCCTGTACTACGACCTGTCTTACGATTCGAAAAGAGACGAAGAGCACAAAATGGATGTTCCTGTCTATCCTTCTTCCGGCGGCGATGGGAATGGTTTCCTGCTTTGTCTTTGCCACAGCTGCCCGTTTCTTCTCCGGCATGTCCTGACCCTTCTGTTACGGCACGCGGAAAAATGCTTTCTGTCACACAGGAATCCCTCCAGATCCTGAACGTTTACCACATGGTAAACAGTTTCAGGATCCATTTCCATGTCTTTGGAAATTCCTGCTGGATCAGTCTGCGAACTGTTTCCACATCCATGTCAGAAAAATTCGCATCCTGCAGTATCATTTCTTTTACCCCATTCACACTGTTTCCTATAGCGATATGCCCCACAGCATAGTTCCCCAGGGCAATCTTATTTCCAACCGCCACATTACCTATTGCATAGAGCCCTACAGCCAGATTTCCAAATGTCAGGATCCCCACGCAGAGATTCCCTCCTGCTGCCAGCCCTGCCGCCGCACATCCAAGAGCCAGAAGGCCGACGCTTGCCATGCCGACAGAAAAAATTCCCAGAGATGCAAGGCCAAACGCCAGAATGCCTTTGGCCAAAAAGCCGATGGCCAACACCCCTTTTGCTCTGGCGCCGATTGCGATGATCCCTTCCGCCTTTCCCCTGAATCCGATCCGTACCCCTCCTACATCACTTCTCCCTTCAAAATGGATATGATACAGAGGCAGCCCAAACAGTGTCCGACTGCTCTTGCGTTCATACACCCAGTTCCTTACTTCCTTTACATAGATGACATTTTCTTCTTTCTCCGGTATTTCTTCTTGACGCTTCAGCAGATAATCCGTCGTCACACCAAACAGATCGCTCATCAGGACAATCTTATCCACATCCGGCACAGATACTCCAAGCTCCCATTTTGACACTGCCTGTCTGCTGACATTCAGCTTTTCGGCCAGGGCTTCCTGGGACATGCCCTTCTTTTTTCTTAATGACTGAATCTTTTCTGATAATTCCATTCGTTCGCACTTTCCTGCCTTTCTGTTTTATTTCCAGCGAAAAACGCCAGTGCTGCAAGGATGTCGACTCCCAAACACTGACGTTATCATATCGTAATATCTATAAATTTTCCAGCAACCGGGGACGGAACTTTGTCAACCGGCAGTTGCAATGGCCAAAATACACCGTTTTAGACCTCGCCTTGATTATCTTTCTTTACAATTTCGCGGATAATAGATTCAATGTCCTGCCCGTTGATAGAGACGTCCTGAATATCGCTGGATGCGGATACATAGTTCATGATCTCCATGCTGTCCGTCTTTTCCACGTCGTATTCCAGCACAAGATTTGTTTCCCCTACATCGAGCACTCGGACGTCCGGGATGGCAAACTCCTTCCCTTTGCTCCACGGATTGTCTGCAAGATCAAATGTGATCTGCTTTTTCTTCGTGAAATTCTTTCTGACTGCCCCGATCTTGTCATCGATAACGATCTTTCCGTGATTGATCAGGATGATTCTCTGGCACAGAGATTCGATATCCTGAAAATCGTGGGACGTCACGATAAAGGTCGTGTGTCTGTCCTCGTTCATCTTCTGGATAAAACGTCGGATCTTCAGTTTCGATTCACTGTCCAGCCCAATCGTCGGCTCATCCAGATAGACGATCTCCGGATTGTGGAGAAATGCCGCTGCAATGTTGCACTTCATTTTTTGTCCAAGGGAAAGCTGTCTCTCCGGCACCTGGATAATACGCTCCATATCAAGGAGATCTATGAATTCTTCCAGATTGTCCCGAAATGTTTTTTCCGGGATCTCATATAGTTTCTGAAGGACACGGTATGACTCCATGACCGGCACATCCCACCATAACACGGATCGGTTTCCAAAGACGACTCCCGTCCTTTTATTGATCTTCATCCTGTTTTTTCGAGGCTCAAGGCCATCGATCTTGATCGTTCCTGCAGTCGGTGTAAGGACGCCGGAAAGCATCTTGATGGTAGTGGATTTTCCGCTTCCGTTTGGGCCTACATACCCTACGGCCTCCCCTTTCTCAATCCCCAGATTGATATCGTCTACCGCCCGGAAGATCTCATAATCCGGCCGGAACATACTTCCGAGCGCCTTCAGGAGGGTACCCGGGTCTCTTTTTCGTTTATACTCTTTTACCAGATGGTTTACTTCGATCTGCATCATGTCTGTTCACTCCTTATGTTCCTGTGCTGTTGTAGCCTTTTAACCCAAGTCTCCATACAATGCTCGCTGCTCCCGCCACGAATGCCGCAACGGCTGGAAGCAGGATCTCCACCGGCATGTCCGTCTTCCCGAGGAGACACAGCACCGGGTAATAGGCGATAAATCCCAGCGGAAGAATGTACGTGAAAAATCCCTGGATGAAAGCCGGAAATACATGCAGCGGATACTTCACAAACTCTCTGCATGTCTGGACAAATTCTGCCAGGTCGCTCCCCTGGACGATCCAGAAATTCAGGCTGTTAAAAAGCGTGTAGATACCTGAATTGATCAATGTCCCGCATATCACATACTCCACAAGAACAAAGGCGGTGTGGAGATTGAGCGGGACATGTGCACCCCGTGCCGACCAAAGAAAAATCCCGATGTAGACGAGCATGCTTAAAACCGCCTGAAAATGCATGCGGTTCCCCACCATCTGCACGAACGGGGATGCCGGACGGACAAGATAGACATCCATCTCCCCTCTCCGGATCATAGAATCGATACTCCACACATTGTCAAAAAATGCCATACTGATGGCTTCAATGACTGCGCACATGGAAAAGAGCAGGCAAATCTCATAGAAACTCCAGGCTCCAAGACTTCCCATGACGCTTGCAATTGCCAGAATCCCTACAAATCCGGCAGCCTCCCTAAGAAGCATGGAAATGATCCATATGACCGTATCCGCAGGATACTGGGTTGTTGTCAGCAGCCCGATTCTCATATAGGCCTTCCAAAGTCTGCCATAATATCTCAATCTCATCTCATCAGCCTCCCTGCACAACAACTTTTTTGATCGCAAACCGGTAGAATGCCAGAACGCCCAGTCCGAGCAAGACCGCCCATATGATCTGCAGCCCGATAAACTGCACGGCCTGGTTCCAATCATATTTTCCAAGATAAATAGAAGCCGGCACGGAAACCATTCCTGCAAACGGCATGTAGTTCAGCACCTGGGCAACCTCGTCCGGAAAAAGGAATAGCGGCACCACCCCTCCGGACAAAATAGAAAGGAGGGCGCTCTTCGTAAAGGTAAGTCCCCATACATTCAATGTAAAAAAGCCGATCAGTCCCACCGTCACTTCTATCCAGAACAGTATCACAATGGAGACAAGCACACTCATCCCGAAAAGCAGCAACTGTCCTGCTCCCGCCGGCCCTGTACCTCCAAGGATCAAAGTTGCGAGAATACTGATCGGTATACCTTTGAAAAGGAGAAAGAATAAAAATTCTCCAATCCTTTTCCCAAAAAGATTATATAAAAGCGGTACAGGCCGCAGGAGTTCTACCACAATATTTCCTTTGTACACCCATTCGGAAAATTCCCGGTCGATCCCACCTGAAAACTGGGAAGAAAGAACACGGGAAATGATGACGTATGTAGTCATCTGAGCCGCCGTAAAACCGTTTAGTTCTTCTCTTGTCCGGAAGACATATTTCCACAGAAAGTAGTAGATCAAGATCGAAACCGCAGTTCCGAATATATTGAACCAGAAGGCTTTGATATAAGCAAATTTTGTCATAAAAGCCATCCGCATCAGATAGTAAAATTTCTTCATGTTCCAACCCTCTTTTGCTTTGTTTGCTTTCTATAAAATTATATCATTCCAGCTTCCGGAAACGCCATAGCGGTTTTAGTCAATAACCATTGCAATTTCTCATATTTTCACGCATTTCTTGAAAAAACCTTCCACTTTTCATAGCAAAATAGTATAATTATCATATTGTGATACAGAGGTGAACAGACATGTTTCAAAACAGCGATATTACATTAAAAGACATCGAAAAAGAAGCACAGGATCTTGCCTTCCACTCCAGCGGTATCGACCAGTGCGTCAGCGGGAACCTGTACGGGCCCAGAGTGCGGCGTTATCATCTGATCCATTTCGTGCTCTCCGGCTGCGGCATCCTTCGGATCGATTCCAAGCGGCTGAAGGTAAAAGCGGGACAGGCCTTCTATATCCCGGCCGGAGCATCCGCTTCCTATCAGGCAGACACACAGCATCCATGGAAGTATTGCTGGATCGGATATCATGGAACGATGGCCTCCTACTATACATCCCATATCTTCGGCGATTCTTTTGTGACTGACATCCAGGATGTAACCGTGTATGAGAAAAAGATCATGCGCCTGCTTTCCTGCACGGATCATCGGATCCAACCGGATTTTCAATTTCTTCCGGAAACCTTTCCGATCTCATGGTTTTCAGAGGCAAAGACGCTGCACCAGCACCTCAGGATTGCCGGACTTTTAAAAGAATTTTTCGCGGACCTGATCTTGGAGAAAAATTCAGATTTCGACAATGTCTCGACTGCCAGCTACGCAAACCAGATCAAAGCATACATAGAAAAGCACTACAGCGAACACATTAAAATCCAGGATATCTCCGACTTCCTCGGACTAAATCCTCACTATGTTACCGCTGTTTTTAAAAAGAAATTTGGCCTGACACCAAAGCGCTATCTCACAGAAATCCGTGTGGAAAAAGCAAAAGCCTTCCTGGCAGATACCGAATACCCGCTTCAGGTCATCGCCAACGCAGTGGGACTTGAGAATCCATTTTCCTTTTCCCGGCTTTTTAAGTCCATGACCGGTGTCTCTCCATCCGAATACCGGAAAAACTTTCCAAACAGAAGTGCTTTCTGATAACCGCCGCTTTCTATAAAATATCCCCGCAGGATTCCATATTTTTCCAGGATTCCTGCGGGGATTTTCTATTGCCCTTTATTTGATGATATCTGGTCCTAACAGAAGGACATTTTCTAATTCCATTTCCTCTTTTGGATTCAGATCAGTCAGAGCTTTCATTGTGATGACTGAAAGCTGGCCGCTGCCATTATAGAGCGGTTTGTCTCCACGGTTTGCAAACGCCAGGTTTACATATGCTGTTCCGTCTGAGTAGACTTTATTCACAGTAAGATTTTCCATCTGTTCTGCTGCTTTCTCCTGATCCACAGAAACAAATTCCAGTTTCGCCGGATCATAGTGAAGCACTTTTCCGTAGGCATTCAGGTTTGAAACCTCTTCTGCCTGCACTGCGATGGCAAATGTTTCTCCCGCTTTGACCGCTTCTTTATCTGGTACAAGACGGATTTGTCCTTCGGCAGTTCCGGACTGTTTTGTGCCGCCGTCCAGTTTAAACATGGTGTATGCGTAATCATATACATCATAGATACCATTGTTATTTATATCGCCGCCGCGTTTCTGGATCTGATCCACAAAGTTGGATCCATCTTTTACGGAAGTTCCCAGATAGTTCTTCATGTTTGTATAGTCGCCTTCTGAGACCTCTGCATTTTTGTTCGTACTTCCCACTGCAAACGGTTTTGTGCCGTCTTTTTTGTAGACTGGAAGTTCATGGGATGCAAAGAAGTTGCGGATAGACTGTACGATCTCGAGTTTCACATACCGTGCCAGCACTCCGTTAAGCGGTACTGTCTTTGCGTTTTCCTCCACTTCAAGATCTGTGTTGTATGTCCATTCTTCTTGTTCTGCCCCGTTCCATTCGAGCTTCCAGTTTCTTCCGTCGAGACTGGAGTAGACATTCATGCGCTGTACCGTACCACTTCCATAGCTGTCTCTCGGATAGTATTCAAATTTATCCAGTTCGTATGCAGCTCCAAAATCATAGATAAACGGAATCTTGCCGCCTACAACATCATCTGCAGAGAAGAACAAGCCGCGGAAACTGTGATCTGTCGCATATTTAAGCGGACCGGCCTCATCGCTTCCTGTCCATGTAATTGTTCCGGACGCCCCGATTTCATTTCTCCACGGATCGGAAAGAGAGCTTGTCGTGACTTCCTCACTCCATCTGGAATATCCTTCCGTATTTCTTGCGCGCACACAGTATGTGTGGGCAGAGTTGTATTCCAGTTCATCGTGCAGATAGGATGCATGATCTCCCATTGCATAGAGCTGTCCGTCCACGAGCATTTCGTAAGATGTCGCGCCCTCTGCCTTTGTCCATTCCAGCCAGATGCTGGAAGCTGTCTTTTTGTCTTCCGGAATAGAAAGTACCGGAACCGGAAGATTTGCATTTTCTTTGTCTGCCTTCCTCACGATCTCATTGACATATCCGCCGACCACAACTGTCTGTTCCTCTTTTTGTGTATCAACAGGTGCCATCTTCACATAAAGTTTCGGTGCTGTCCGAACATCCGCCATGATATGCTCGAATTCTTTTTCTTCGGCGGAGGCATATGTTTCAAGCTTCGGAGATGGATCGTAGAAGAATACCGCCTCATGAGCTTCCGGTTTGGCTGCATCAAATGCTTCCTTGCTGGCCGCCTCTGTCATATGCAGATTTTCAGATCCGCTTCTGGCTTCCACATATTCTGGTTTTTGGGATAAGTTCACGATAAACGTCGTATTTCTCACTGCTTCGTATCCTTCGTACTCTCCGACGGAAGGTTCTGCTGTCAAAGTTGCCGTTGTCCCTTCCACGTTTGCCGTGTATGTGGTGGAGACGTGGCTTCCGTAGGAAACATGGTCGATCGTTCCGTACGCCTCGTCTTCTTTTGTTTCGTTTGTGATATATTTTCCGTCATCTTCATATACGGTATATCTGCTGAATCCTGCCGGCCAGAATTCGACAATTCTGTTTTCCTTGCAGATTTCATCCGGTGTATTGTTTTCCTCATACATCGGGAGGATTGCACCATTTTTCACAAATACCGGAAGTTTCCAAAGCGGTGCTGCAAAATTATTGATTACCTGTCCGCCTTCATACTTCTCTCCTGTCAGATAATCGATCCAGATCTGATCTTTGTCCGGAAGATAAATGTGATTTCTCACGTCATTTCCCATCTCATCTGCCGCGATATTTTGGTATACCGGAGCCACCAGAATGCTGCTTCCCAGCATGAACTGGTACTGCATGGATCTGCTGTATGCGTAATCATCATTCGGATATTCCAGGAACATGGCTCTTACCATCGGAAGTCCGGTATCATCATTTCCGGTATCCAGATTTGCAGCAGATGCCGCGCACGTATAAATATATGGCATCAGCTCAGACTTTTTCTTCATATACATCCGGTTGATCCCTGTGTACGGATCGCCAAATGTAAACGGTGCTTTCATATAACTTCCCCATCCGTCCATGTTGAGCATCTGAGGAGTAAAGGATTTCCACTGATAATCACGGGCTGCGATCAATGCCTTCCCTCCGAAAATACCGTCCATGTCACTTCCGATATTTGGATTTCCGCTTAAGGAACTTCCGATATAAGTCGGGATATGGAAACGGATGTACTCCCAGTTTCCGCCAGTCTGATCACCGCTCCACACACTGTTGAAGCGCTGGGATCCAGCCCATCCGTCCAGGGAGATGATATTCGGGCGGAACTGCTGTGACGTCGTAATGACATCATACGCTGTCTTCACACCGTTTAACTGGAAAGAGTATCCCGGTCCTACCCAGGCTACGTCTGTTTTCAATGTAGTAGCTCCACCTTTGGTAACTTCTTTTCGGAAGTCACGGAGCAGATGCCAGTATGTCTGCGGATCTGAATCCGGGGAAAGATTGCTCTCCGTCCAAAGTCCGGACGCCACCCCTTTGCTGTTCGCATATTCAGTAAATTTTGCGAGGTTTTCCACGTTGGCGTCGACAGCTGCAATTCTCTCCTCGGAGCTGCTTCCGTCCTCGTTTACTCCACCTTGCACATAATATCCATTCTGGCCGTACCCTCCGCCGTATCCGTCATTCGGAAGGAAGTATCCAAGCGGCATATCGTAGCGGATATATTCATCCAGTACTGCTCTTGCGGAATATTCATACGGTGTATCTACATTTGCAGGATAATGTTCTGTGGCCACTGTCGGCTGCTCTCCGTTTAAAGATTCGGAGTGCTGTCCTTCGCTCAGGCGATATCCCGTAGCCATGCCGCTTTCATACCTTGTCTTCCCTTCGCTCAGATGGCTGTCTGTCCCTTTGACATTCCATGCTTTGGCACCGGATTCATCTGACCAGGAATCTCTGTTGTAACAGTTTAAATGTCCTTCGTAAAATCCGTACTCCGGAAGAAGCATCGGGTTTCCGGTCACATGATAATAGTGCCTCAGAAGCTCCTGAGTAACCGTTCTTCCGTCGTTCTGTCCAGATACAAAATAATATGCGCTCAGTCTGTTTTCTTTATGCGCCGCCCGCACAGCCGCGTGTTCTGTCTCTCCGAAATCATAGGATCCATCTGAGAACGTGTTGCGCAGAACGCCATATCCTCCGGTTGTATAGTAGAATGGGTTTGGAGATGCTACTCCTCCGTCCATCCAGGCACTTTCGTTCACGATCTGGATCGTCTTTCCTGTATGTACAAAACGTCCGTTCTGCGTTCCTCCTCCGTAGAAATTTTCCTCTTCCTTACGGATTATGGTCTGGATTGTCTCTTCTCCGGTAAAAGTCAGCGCTTCCGATTCTTCCATAACCGTCTTTTCTCCGATCCGGATTTTCATTTTGGCTTCGGACTTGTCAAAAATGACTGCAGTATTGCCGCAAACGATCTGATAAGCACTTTCGTCCTCTATAATTTTTGCTTCCGGCTTTGCGTATGCGTCTGATTCATCCGGATACTGCTGGATCTTTGCCGTGTGTTCTTCCTCTCTTGGCTTTGCATAGCTTTCGAACTGTCCGTCCGGGCTTACATCATAACGGAAAATCCCTTCTTCCAGAAAAATCACTCTTCCCTTGATTCCATCCTGAAACAAAATATGGACAATATGTCCTTCTGAAACGTCTTTGCTCATGGACTCCACTTTACACAGACGTCCCTGAAAAGACTGCTCCATCTCATTCATCATTGAGTTCCTCCTTTTTTCGTATCCATACAGATGCTGTATTTTTCTTTTCTCAACTCACACATTATCTTATCAAAATTGATGTAAAAACGCTATAAGCATCTATGTTTTCTGTTCAATATGACAAAATATTTGTACTTATGTATAAGTTTTATAAATTTCTGTTCAGAATAAAAAGGATACCCCTTCTGCTTATAGCATCAGGGATATCCTGTCTTAAAACGTTGTTTGTTTTAGCCCTTGATACCAGACTGTGCAACACCTTCGATAAACTGTTTCTGGAAGATGATAAATACGATGATCATCGGAATAACCGCCAGCACCGCACCTGCCATCTGTACCGGATAGTTTGTCGCATACTGTCCTTTCAGAAGAGACAGAGATGGTGCAAGTGTCATCTTCTGTGGGTCTGTATTTACAATTAACGGCCACATAAAGTCGTTCCATGCAAATCTTGCTGTAAAGATTACCAATGCTACGATACCTGGCTTTACAAGCGGAAGCATGATCTTTCCAAAAATCTGGAATCTGTTGCATCCATCCAGAAGAGCCGCCTCTTCCAGTTCTTTCGGCAAGGACATAAAGAACTGCCTCAGAAGGAATGTACCGAACGCACTGAACAAGTTCGGAAGGAACAGACCAGGAATGGTATTTGTCAATCCCAGATTCTGGATGATCAGGTACTGAGGGATCAAGAAGATCTGACCTGGAACCATCAAGATCGCTAACAGAATCAGGAAGAGCGCATTTTTAAATGGAAATTCGATTCTTGCAAATCCATATGCAGCCATTGTACAAAATGCCACCTGGAATAAAACAGTCAACACTGTGATAACCACTGTGTTAAGATAAATTTTTGCAAACGGTAATACGTCAAATACATATTTGTAGGATTCCGTATTTAAACTTTCTGGAAGAATTGTCGGCGGTATCTTCATAGATTCCGGCAATGTTTTAAACGACGTAAAAATCATCCAGAGGAATGGGAATACTGTGATCGCAATACCAGCAATCAAAATAATATGTATTATTAAATGGCCTCTAGCCCTTGATGTTTTCACGATATCTCATCCTCTCTTTTAATCGTAATTTACCCATTTCTTCTGTCCCCAAAGCTGGAACACTGTAATGATCATGATGATCACAAACATGAAGATAGAAATGGCTGCCGCATATCCCTTATATCCATAAACGAATGCGTTCTGGTAGAATAATACGTTCACAGTCTTCACTGCGTTGAATGCCGGGTTCTTATCCATATCGATCATCATGTAGAGTGTATCGAATACCTGGAAAGCACCGATCAATCCTGTGATTGTTACGAAAAAGATCGTAGGAGATACGAGCGGGATCGTAATTTTGAAGAATCTCTGCACTGGGCCGGCTCCATCGATCTCTGCCGCTTCATAATAGGATTTGGATACTCCCTGCATACCTGCAAGAAGAATGATCATATTATATCCGGCACCGCTCCATATACCAACCATCATGACACAGTACAAGGCTGTATCCGGGTTTGTCAGCCAGCTTTGTCCTTCGACTCCGAAAACTCCAAGAATTTCATTTAAAATACCATAATCTCCGTTGAAGATCAGCTTCCACACGAGGGCTACCGCTGCCGCCATTGTAACTGACGGCAGGAAGTAGATCGTTCTGTAAATCCCTTTTCCTTTGATTTTGGAATTCAGGAATGAGGCTAATACCAGCGAAATAATGAGTCCTATCGGCACTGTGATAATCGCATACAGGAATGTATTTTTCAATGCCAACAGAAGATCCGGTTCATGAAACAACTGTTTGTAGTTCTCAATCCCATTGAATGTTGCCATATTAAATTTGTTTACATCGTTAAAACTGAACCAGAAGTTCTGAAGAAACGGGAACACATAAAATATGAACAACCCGATTGTAACCGGCGCAATGAAAAGATAGCCTGCAACCCAGTCTTTTTTCTGGCGTCTTGTAGCTTTTTTCTTCACTGCTTTTGTATTTGCTTTGCTCATAGTATCACCTTAATTATTTAGAATTCATTTTTGCAAGGATTTCATCCTGCTCTTTTGCAATGTTCTTACATGCATCTGCCAGTTCTGTTTCGCCCTTCCAAGCTGGTTCAAGGTATTTCTTTTCTACCTGTCCAAGTTCGGATGTCACTTTGCAGTGCGGCAGTAATTCTGCGTTTGCTACATTGTCAAGGAATACCTGGCAGTCTACTTCATCGTGTGCATCAACAAAGTACTGCTGGCAGTCGTTTCTTGCAGAGATACATACACCAGATTCTCCCTGGATCTTCTGAGCTTCTTCGCTTCCTAACCACAGTGCGAAATCTTTTGCTTCTTCTGGGTGTTTTGTGTTAGCGGATACAGAGAATGCCAGACCGTTGATGATGTCTGTGTCTTTTCCGTTGAATGTAGGTCTCTTTGCAATACCATATTTTCCTTCCAATGTATTATTGTAGGAAGTGATCATGTAGTTACCGGAGAAGTACATTGCAAGCTGTCCGCCCTGGAACATAGCGTCTGGATCTGTGTCTGCCATCTGCTGCAGTGTCGGTGAAAGTCCGTCTAATACAAGGTCAAGCCACGGCTGTACAGCATCGATTGTTGCCTGTTCGCCCCATCCGGATTTTTCATTTCCTTCGCTCAGGAGATATCCGCCGTTAGCAAAGACAGAAGAGATATATGTTGTCTGTCCGGAGTTTCTGTTGATTGCTGTCGGGTATACACCTTCGCCTAAGCCTGCTGCCTGCAGATCTTCACATGTCTTGCGGAAATCTTCGAATGTCCATCCGTCCTGCGGATATGCCACGCCTGCTTTGTCAAAGATTTCTTTGTTGTAGAATACTGCGTTTGTATCGAAGTCTTTCGGGATTCCGTACAGTTTTCCGTCTACTGTGTATCCGTCTACCAGCGGAGCCGGGAAGTTTTCGTTGATCTTCAGATCAGATTCTGCTTCTGCTTCTGTCAGATCCATGAGGATACCGGCATCTGCGTATTCTTCTACGTGAAGAACGTTCATTGTGATGATGTCCGGAGCGCTTCCGCCTGTTGCGCTTGCTTCCAGTTTTGTCCAGTATTCGGACCATGTTGTCAGCTGAGTCTTAACAGTTACATTTGGATGCTCTTTGTTGTAAGCTTCAGCCATTTTTTCCATAACCGGCTGCTGGTCAGAGTCCCATACGCTCATGACAAGCTCTACTTTTCCATCCTTGCTTTCTCCGTCTTTTCCGCCGCATCCTGCCAGAAGGCCTGCGCCTAAGACTGCTGTTAACCCTACTGCTGTGAGTCTTTTCAGATTCTTTCTCATAATACATCTCTCCTTTTCTTTTTCGGTTTCTCAGTTCTCGCATATATATGAAACGGGTCTTCCCGTTTACATATCCTCTTTATCAACTGCGCATGCTGTCGATTTCTACTACCGCACCGTCGTGCAGTCTTGATTCCTCCGCTGCCAAAGCACAGTAGTGACTTTCCACAGATTTTTCCAGTGAGGTAATGGATGCGCTCTCTTCTCTGTTTCCAAGAAGAATATCAATGAATTCCTCTACCATCACATTGTCTCCGCCGCCATGTCCGGAAAAATCATCGGACAGACTTGCTACATCGATCTCCTCGTGGGTAATGTTTTTGTCAAACATATTGACTTCAATCACATTTTTCTTGATGTCGTCCCCATTCATATTGACGATCAGTTCGCCTTTTGTTCCATAAAATCTTGCATACCTTGCGATGTCTGCTGAAAGTCCGCACATCGTAAAACTCATGGTCGATCCATCTGTCATGTTCAGATTGACTACCTGATGATCTACCACATTGTTATTGCAGTGGTAGACGCATCTGCCATAACGTCCCGTGCGGATCGCATCCATGATGCTTTCTTCTGTCGGCACCGGTGCAAGTACATCCAGCGGCCAGATCCTGCGTCCATTGTTGTATCCGACAATTTTGTTGTCCATGTAAATGGCTTCTGCATCAAACGGGCAAGTATCTTTTGCCTTGCATCCGTCCAGGCATCTCTTAGCGCATCCTTCCGGTGCATTCTCTTCTTTAAAGAGATATGTGCTTCCGTAGGAAGATACTGACTTGCATTTCTTATTGGCAAGCCACAGATAAAGATCCATGTCATGACAGCACTTCTGAAGAATCATCGGGCTTGTCTCATCGGAATTAGCCCAGTTCCCGCGAACAAAGCTGTGAGCCATATGAAACCAGCCGACATTTTCCACAGCCATGATGGAAACGACGTCTCCGATCTTTCCGGAATCTAATATCTCTTTTACCTTGCGGTAGATCGGTGTGTACCGAAGTACGTGACATACAACAACTTTTCTGTCGCATTCTTTTGCGACTTTTACAATTTCCCTGCACTCATCGAGATCCGGGGAAATCGGTTTTTCCAACAGAAGATGATATCCTTTCTTAAGTGCTGGAATCGCATGTCCCACATGCTGACGGTCCTGTGTGGTAATAAACATCACATCTGCCAGTCTGTCTTCTTTAAGCATTTCTTCTGCGCTGGAATAGCAGCGTTCTTCCGGTATGCCATACTCCTCTGCCACCATCTTGACTTTTACCGGGTCGATATCCGCGATCGCCACGATCTGCATTTTATCTGGATACAGTTTTGCAGCTTTTGCGTAAACGTCCTTTCCTCTGCTTCCAAGTCCAGCCAGTGCAACTGTAATCTTATTGCTCATGCTGCCACCTGCTTTCTTTTTTATTGGATTTGTAAATTTCTACTATCAATGTAACTAATTATATATTTTTTTATGCATAAATGCTTTTCCTTTTGTCCTCTTCTCTTGTCATATTGTCCTTCTTTTGTTCTCTTTGCATAATCGAATTTCTTTTCTTTTGTTTTCAATGTACATTTTGACAACTATATTCCCCTTGTTTTGTCGCATTAGTACAATAAAGTGGGGCTCCATACATTTTAATGCATAGAACCCCTTTTTTTCTTCCTGTTTTTATCTATTCCAACTATTTATCTGTACAACTCACACTGACAACCATTTTACTGGATTTCATATGTTTGTTTTTCAAAGTCAACGGTTACTTGTGTTCCGTCTGAGAAAGTCGTCCGCTGAACCATTGGATTTCCGGCTACCATCTCATGGCGTACCATTTCACATTTGGCCACTTTTTCATGGAGATCCGATACCACTTTGGAACGTCTGATATCTTCTTCCAGCTTCAGTTCGATTCCATCATCAAAAGCGCCGTCAAAATTCGGGTATGCCGCATCCCGGATCAAATACGGTGCACCGCCGTTCAAGAGGGCGTAGAGCATATAGTCTTCTTCCTCACTTACCTTATCCATCATCCAAGGTTCGATGACACAGTCATGATATACAAGGTTGTAAAGCGGTACCGGGATACCCTGCTTTGGTTCTCCTGGCTTGCGCAGCATGAAATCATACGGCGCATAGTGACAGAAGACAAGGCTTGGCACTGCCCAGTCGCTGACTTCCTCTGAGCTTGGGAGGATCCCCTGTGACAGAAGATATTCAAAACATGCACAGCGATATTCATAACACTCTCTTCTCGTCATGCGGTGGTGCGGATTGTCACACTCATCCCCTTCATTACATGTAAATACATCCAGATATGCCCCGTCAAGATCGATGCCGTTCTTTTTGAGCTCCTGAAAATTGCGTTTTACATAGTACGGAGCCTGAGTAGCGCACAGATAAGACTGCGGTCCGCCAGCCCATCTCTGATGCTGCGGGATCGTTCCGTCTGTAAGGCGGCACGCATACTCCTCATCAAAACTTGGAGCCGCCAGATAATAATCGCGGTACTGGTCGTGAATACCGAACATGTAGCCGCACTCGTGCATCGCATCTGCCAGGGATTTCATTCCTTCCCATCCGCCTGCCTCTTTGCATGCCGGAAGATAGTCCGGATGCTGGTTGTCATATCCCGGCTGCGCCCATCCATCCAGATGGAGATACAGCTTCTTTACCCCCAGATCATGCAGGTGCCGGATTTCTTTTTCCCGCTGTGCGAATGTCGTGAGATGGTTATTCTTCTCCGGATTTTCCGGATCGTAGAAATCGGAATTTGGCTGCACCTGCGTCTTAATTCCTTTATGTACGAATGCGCATCCGATAAGGTCATTGACGGATCCATTGCGGGCTGCCTTTTCTTCCAGCGTGCGGAGTCTTCCCTGCTCATTCACGTATTTTCTGTACACTTTGCAGAGATCGTTGTAATCACAGTCTGAAAGGAATGTGTATCTCATCACTCTGCGGTAATCCATTTTTCCAAGACTCGTCTCAAAACGGACGCTGACATGTGTGTACGGTCCTTCCGCCGGATGGCATGCCTGGTATCCTGCATTCCACGGTGTCACACAGACAGCGATATATCCTGCCCTGTATCTTACCTGGCCAAACCACGGCATATATCCTCCTGCTGTCCCGAAGAACCCATCGAAAATGACCGGCTTTAACTCCTCTTTCCACGTATTCGGGATCAACATTCCCTGTTCCTGATTCAGAAGCGTATACCAACTGTCTTTTGCCTCCTCAAACTCCATCTCGCCCGGCCAGAGTACTTTCTGTACACACAGTCCTTCCTCACACACCGGGATCCATTCGAAGTAGACATGTCCTGTCGCTTCTTCCACCCATACGTTTGTCTCAAAGGCATACGGAATCTGGGATCCGTCTTTTACAAACCCTTCGTATCGGCTGCGGATTCCTGCCCCTGTTCCACATTCGTACTTTTCATGGGAAACCTTTTTGGCATCCCGAAAAAATACTTCTCCATCTTCACAGACGATTTTCGGTTCGTAATCTTTGGACCATTTCCACATTTCCTGATCTTTCTCCACTGCAAAAGACAAAGTGTTTTCGTCAAAATGAAGTGTTGTACCGTTTTTTGTTAAATCGTTCATTCCAGTTTCCTCTCTTTTTGTCTATTTTGTCCAATCTGCTTCTATTGTAACCTTTATTATATATGCTTTTGTATAAACACGCTTGTTCTTTCGTCTATATTTCTTGTCATATCATCCGACTTCTGCTAAAATATTTCCAAAGGAGGCCCTTACATGACATATATAAAAACTTATCTAAAAAAAGATATAGTAATCAATTCCATCATCACAATTCACTATTTTGAATATATGAAAGACTTTGTCTTCCAGGGAGAATCCCATGATTTCTGGGAATTTCTCTACGTAGATAAGGGAAGCGTCATAGTCCAGTCCGGCGAGGAGCACCTGCTTTTGAACACCGGAGATATTATCTTCCATGCTCCTAATGAATTTCATTCGATCCGTTCAGTGGGAAATGCTTCTCCGAATCTGGTTGTCATGTCTTTTATCTCCCACTCTCCGTCCATGAATTTCTTCCAGAAAAAGCGTTGTACTTTAAATATGGAAGAGCGGACACTTGTCTCCCACCTTCTGAGCATCGCGCGAGAAACCCTTGCGACACCGCTCAACCTGCCTTCCATCGAGCAGGTCAAACTGAAAGATAAAATTGGTTTTGGTTCCGAACAGCTTATCCTTCTTTATCTTGAGTTATTTCTGATCACAGTAGCCAGAAATCATAAAGGAAAGGACGATATTGCACCGAAATCTCCTCCGAAGATTTCCCCGGAACGGGCTCTCAGCAAAAGCGAACGTACCACAAAGATCATCCAGTATCTGGAATATCATATTTGCGAACATCTTACTCTGTCCGATATATGCGAGGCACACTCCTTAAGTCGTTCAGCGCTCCAGTCCTTGTTTCACAAGGAAAAAGGCTGCGGTGTAATGGAGTATTTTAATAATATGAAGATACAGCGAGCGAAAGATATCATTCGGGACGGAACAATGAATTTCACGGAGATCGCATATTTTCTCTCCTACAGTTCCCTTCAGTATTTTTCCCGCCAGTTCAAACGGATTACCGGCATGTCCCCGCTTGAATATTCTTCCTCTGTCAAGGGAATCAGCCAGTCTTTGCGTCCAAAAGATACGGGAGGGGGTATTTAAAAACCCCTCCCCGTATTTTATTTACCTCTTCTGTTTTTCAATTCCTGCTTTACAAATTTCGTCCCTGGTATTGTATCGTTACGACGTAAACCACTTTGTTGATTTCATCCATTCGGAATATGACAATATAATTATCAACCTGGCCTTTTGCATTTTCTGGTGCCAGTTTTTCGTTTGCAATATATTGATAAATACCGTCTAATTCACGTATAGCTCTTGGGTTGATTTTTACTTTGTACTTATCCAAAATACTTTTTCTCCAGTTCTTTAAAAACTACCTCTGCGTCAACTGCTTCCGCTCCATTTAACAATTCCTGCTCTGACTCACAAATAGCCTGATCAATACGGTTGATCTTTGCAAATTTATCATATAATTCGCTGCTCATTACAACCAAGTCGCTATATCCGTTTTTTGTAATAAAAATTGGCTCCTGCTTCTCGTGCGCCATGCTGGAAATCTCGTTTGTATTGCGTAAATCTTTTATAGGAAGTATAATCGGCATTATATTTCACCCCTTTCATGCCATAATTATAGCATAATTATGTATATATCGTAAACGTCCCATACACATATTCTAAAAAATAGTTTTCCTCAACTCTTGAAAAGGGCCTTGTAAATAGCTAAAAGGAGGCTCTCGGAATTTCCGACAGCCTCCTTAAAAATATGTCTGTACTTATTCTTCGTATCCGTTCGGATTCTGGCTCTGCCATCTCCAGGAGTCTTCGCACATTTCTTCCAGTCCGCGCTCTGCCACCCAGTGAAGTTCATTTTTTGCCTTTGTAGCATCGCAGTAGCATGTCGCGATATCCCCCGCACGGCGAGGTTTGATCTCGTACGGAATCTCTTTCCCACACGCTTTGCTGAATGCTTTTACCATATCAAGAACAGAATATCCATTTCCTGTTCCGAGATTGTATACGGATACACCTGCTTTTTCTTTCAGCTTTTCTACTGCGCGTACATGTCCGACAGCCAAGTCTACTACATGAATGTAATCGCGCACTCCTGTACCGTCATGTGTGTCGTAATCGTTTCCAAATACGCCAAGACATTTTAACTTGCCGATGGCAACCTGTGTGATATATGGGATCAGGTTGTTCGGAATGCCTTTTGGATCTTCGCCGATCTTTCCGCTCTTATGCGCCCCAATCGGATTAAAGTAACGCAGAAGTACTACGTTCCATTCCGGATCCGCCGTGTGAAGGTCTGTCAGGATCTGTTCCAGCATCCACTTTGTCCATCCGTAAGGATTTGTACATGTTCCCTTCGGACATTCTTCTGTGATCGGAATAAATGCCGGGTCCCCGTAAACTGTTGCGGAGGAACTGAAGATAATGTTCTTCACGCCATGATTTCTCATCACATCGCAAAGCACAAGCGTTCCTGCAATATTGTTGTCATAGTATTCGATCGGTTTCACAACGGATTCGCCTACCGCTTTGAGTCCTGCGAAATGGATCACAGACTCTACGTCTTTCTCCTGTTCGAATACCGCGTTCATTGCTTCTTTGTCGCGGATATCCACTTCATAAAATTTTACGCTTTTTCCTGTAATCTCTTCCACTCTTCTGAGGGACTCTTTGGATGAATTATATAAGTTGTCTACAACTACAACGTCGTATCCTGCATTCAAAAGTTCCACACAAGTATGGCTTCCGATAAATCCGGCTCCCCCTGTTACTAAAATAGACATGTCATTTCCTCCTCCTGGCACAATCGCTCTTGTTTCCCGTCTATTATATCACAACCTCAGATGTTATGACTGATATTTTTTTACGATTTCCTGCATCGTATCCCATTTTGCTTCCATATCTTCCACCAGCTTAAACTGTGTGCGGCATCTGTCAAGGTTATGACCTTCTCTGTGGATCTTGAAGTAGTGATCGCCTTCCAGATAGTCTGTGAGGAAGCGCATACCGCATTCGAATGTCATGACCTTTGCACCCATCGGAAGCAGTTCTACTTCTTTCTTCGTAAGTTTGCCGCCGCATCCTTCCATGAAACCTTTCACATACAGATCAAAAAGTTCCATGCTGCAGGATACTTTGCTCAGATCCTGTTCGTCTTCTGCCGCTGTGCTTGCACCAAAACGGATGGAATCGCCGAAGTCGTTCATTGCAAGTCCCGGCATAACAGTATCCAGGTCGATGACGCAGATTCCTTTTCCTGTCTTGTTGTCGATCATGATATTGTTCAGTTTTGTATCATTGTGTGTAACACGCAGCGGGATCTCTCCTTTTTCCAAAAGTTCCCCAAATACATTTGCCACATCTTCATGGGCAAGGACAAAGTCAATCTCTTTCTTTACGCTTGCCGCGCGGCTGCACACATCTTTTTTCACTGCTTCTTTAAACACCTGGAATCTAGCCTTCGTATCGTGGAAACCTTTGATCGTCTCGTGGAGTGTGTCGGCCGGATAGTCAGCAAGCAGTCTCTGGAAATGTCCGAATGACACTGCGCTCTGGTAGAAATCGTCCGGTTTCTCTACTTTGTCATAGCTTGTGGCGTCTGTGATGAATTTGTAAGAACGCCAGTAGTCGCCTTTATAGTCCACAAAGTACGGTTTTCCGTCCACCGCACGGATAACATTTAATGTCTCTCTGTCCGGATCCCCGCCATTTTCTATGATCTTTTTACGGAGATAGGATGTCACGGAAATGATATTTTCCATAAGTTCCACCGGATTTGTAAAAATCTCGTTGTTCATTCTCTGAAGAATGACACGGAGTTTTCCCATCTCTGCAATTTCAAAAGTCAGAAGGTATGTATCGTTAATGTGTCCGCTCCCGTATGGTCTCTGGTCCACCAACATTCCTTCGTACTGAAAATTTGCGATTGCTTCATCGATCTGAGCCTGATTTACACGTTTCATTTGATTATTCCTCCCACAGTTTCTGCGGATATACTCCCGCGTCTTTTAATTCCTGGATTGCATTTTCCACAACCGGCTTGTCTTCTTTGTATGTCACACCGTACCACTTATCTTCGGACTCCAGCACAGTTACTGTCGCACGTTCCTGTCCGAGAAGGTCACTTACAACTGACGGCAGGAAGTACTCACATTTCATCGGGTTTTCCTTGAGACCTTTTTCCAGGAATGCAGGGAATCCTGCTTTGATCTCGTCGAGGATACTCCTTGTGAATCCCCACATGTTCATGGATACGAGTGTGTCTGGATCAACGGATACCCATGTCTGTCCGTCATCTTCAGAATATGCGATACCGCCGTCTCTCTTTTCGATCCTTGTACGTTCGTTGACCTCCACAAGTTCTTTATCGGAATTGATCTCACAGATTCCCCTTGCCACATGTCCATTGTCTGTCACTGTATTTTTCAGACGATATCCTACCATTGTGTAACGGTATTTTTCATCGTCTTCATGTGTCGTAAGGAAATTGTAGATAGTTTCAAATGCATGACGTCCGTAGTAGTCGTCTGCGTTGATTACTGCGAACGGTCCGTCCACTTCATCGATCGCGCTCAAGACTGCATGCGCTGTTCCCCACGGTTTCACACGTCCTTCCGGCACTTCAAATCCTTCCGGAATATTGTTGAGATCCTGGAATGCGTAAGCTACATCCATGATCTTCTCCATCCGGTTTCCTACTGCTTCTTTAAAGTCTGCTTCGTTTTCTTTCTTAATAATAAATACAACTTTTTCAAATCCCGCACGTTTTGCATCAAAGATAGAAAAATCCATGATGATATGACCCTCTTTGTCGACCGGATCAATCTGTTTTAATCCGCCATATCTGCTTCCCATTCCTGCTGCCATAATTACCAAAACCGGTTTTTTCATTGTCTTTTCCTCCTTCTTTTTCCGCTTTTCACGCGGTCATTTTCCATTTATCTCACTGCTCTTATTGTATGATAAAAACGCGGAAAAATCTTTATCTGATATTCTATTTCATTTGTACAATCTGCATTTTCGCTTTGCATTTTTGTCCTCCATGATGTATGATAAAATCAAACGAAAGAAACGGTAAGATAAAGTCCAGCGGTGATATGTCAAGAGGAAAATGAATAAAAATCAATAGATTTTTG
>NZ_JBKSWG010000022.1:0-39164 GCF_047234585.1 Sellimonas sp.
ACAAAGTGTGGTGGAATTTAACTCTGCACTGGAATTTAAAATTTCAAGTTAGCTATTATCAGCGAACAATTTTTTTGAAAAATGATGTAAAATACTTAGTGTAATCAATAAGGCTATCTAGATGATAGACCGGAAGGAATAATAGTCTGTCCTTCTTGCCGGGCGTAAGCTGTAGAATGGATATATGTATAAACAAATTTATGCAACCAAATGGTAGCTTAACAAGTTTGCAAAGCAAACATATATGATGAATGATTTTTATGATGAATGATTTTGAACTACTAGGCATGGGAAGGCGAAATATTCTATTTTAATAATTTATACAATAATTCTATCGGCATTCATAGAAACTAATGTGTGAAAAGTTTTTCTTAGCTTTATTGACGTATTGTCTGCTAACATGAAGAAGTTCTGCGATTTCAGAATCGGATTCCCCCTGGATTAGCAAAAGAAGCAGAGTCTTTTGGGAAGCTGAAAGAGAGCAGAACTTATTTTCTAAGTCTGCAAAAAACTCTATATCCGAAAAATTTTCCCAATACGGATAAATCTCATCCAAATTTGCACATTTCACTTTACGGATGTTTTGGTTGCACTGTGTCCGGTATGCATAGATTACGGCTCGTGATATATATGTCACACATTGTGCATCAGAGGGATAGATTTCTATCCGGTGAACTGCTTCGATGATTGCAAGTTCCAATTCCTGAAAGGCTTCTTCATACTCCAGAAAAAACATCTTTCTGGCATATTTTTTGACCAGAGGTTCAAAGTCTTTTAAGACCGTCTCCATATAATCCGTATCTGCTTTTGCAAGTTCTAGTATTTCACATATACTTCTCATTCGTGTTTTCCTCCCTTTATTTTTTTAAAAAGCAAAACAGCAATGTTTGTAAACTTAAGTTTCGGAAAAATTTTGACAATCTTATCAATATCTTATTGTAAATAAAAGAAGGTAAAACAGCGACAGCTGATTATTACATCAGACATTGCTGAGTTTTACATATTGATCGCCGAAATTGTGGAACTATGATATAAACAATATGAACAAGCAAAAGGGGAAAAAGAGGTAAAAAGTTTTATGATAGAACATATGAAAATGGGTGTGTTAGAAAATCAGACTCAAGGCAAAAAAAGGTGGATTCCGGCATGGATTGGGCTGATTGTTCTTGCTGTTGCCTTTGTGGGGTATATGGTAGGGGAATCCAGAATGCTTGGAAATGTGACCAACCAACAACTGCCGACAGCCGGGCATTATCAGCCGATGCGGGCAGACTCCCAATACCAGGCCGAGTTTCAGTGTAATGTTGACAAGATCAGAGGAATCGAGCTCTTCTTACAGAAAGTCTCTGACGGAAATACGGGGAGCGTTAGTATTCGGTTGTATCATGAGGAAGAGATGGTTCAGGAATGGAAGATAAAAAAGAAAGACGTGGCAGACACGGAGACGACATATTTTCCATTGGATCAGGTGTTGGAGGGATGTAAAGGGGATATTTTATCGATAGAGGTGTCCTGTGAAAAAGATGCAGGGATCAAATTGGGCACTACAACAAGAGAAAATGTGGAACAGCCATCTTACAGGATTATTTACAGAGTGTTTCCGAAGTCATTGGCTTTTGCAGGGGTATGTGGTTTTGCTGTGGCAGGAATGATTGCTTTCATTCACTATCGGCGAAAGATAGAGACAGTAAAGAGAATACAGGTAGAAAAGATTTTTTTATTTCTCTATATTATGATCAGTTTGTTTTCATTCTTGGCCATTCCGATTTTCAATACGCCGGATGAAGTCAACCATTTTTACAGAATATATGAGATTTCAAAAGGACATCTTATCTCGGATACGAAGGAAGTGCAAAAAGATGGAGAGGAATATACAGTAGTCGGAAGAGAATTTCCAGAGGGCCTGTGTCCGGGAGCGCTGACCACAAGAGATGTCTCTCTGTGGGATATCAGACATCACTGGAATGACCGGCTTAATGAGAGTGAGAAAGTATTTTATGAGTTTCCAAACACAGCCTTGTATGCGCCGCACTCTTATATACCACAGGCAGTGGGAGTCGCAGTGGCAGATATTTTTACCGATTTTCCGGTAATAATGGCCTACGCGGGTAGAGTAATGAACTGTGCAGTTATAGGGATCCTTACCGTTTTGGCCATCATACTGGCGCCTTTTGGAAAAAATCTCATTGCGATGATTGCCCTTCTGCCGATGAGCCTTCAGGCTGCAAACTCCCTTTCAGCCGATGGACTGGCGCTGGCAGTCGTACTTCTTTTTACGTCATATATTTTGTTTTTGAGGTATAAGAAAAAAGGTGTGATTGGAAAAAAAGAAATTGCAGTACTGTATACACTGATTGTCTTTCTGTGTTGTTGTAAGATTGTATACGTGCCATTCTGTCTGCTGTTGTTTGCGATTCCGATCGAACGATTTAAGAGCAGGAAATCATTCTTTCTGCATGTTGTGATCGCAGGATGTGCGATCGTTATATTGACATTTGGCTGGCTTGCCATCGCATCGTCTTTTCTTGGCGGGATAAAAGCAGATGTCAATGTGGACACGGCAGAGCAGCTCAAATATATCCTGATTCATCCACTTCGATTTTGTGCCACATTTTTCCGGACGCTGGAGATCGCATGGATGGATTATTTCATGCAGATGCTGGGGGATCAGATGGGATGGCTTACGATTCAGATTCCGCCGTTCATTGTATTTCCGTTTGCATTTATTCTGGCAGCGGATGTATTCCTCGACAATGATACGGAAGGATATTCATTTAAACGTCCGATTCGGGCATTGATGGTCGGGACATCTGTCTTTATTTTCTTCTTGATCTTTGTGACGCTGTACGGGCAGTGGACTCCGGTCGGACAAAGATGGATAGAAGGGATCCAGGGAAGATATTTCATCCCTCTTCTTTATCCGCTACTTCTGGGAATAAAACCTCAGAGGCAGGCAGCGAGAAACGGGGGATATGTGCCATGGAACAGTTATGGGGCCATTTGTATGATAGATTTGACTGTTTTTTGTGCAATGTTGATTCATGCGCTTGGAAATTTTATTTGATTCAAAAAGATTAATAGTAATATCAAGATAAAAGAGAGAGAAAGTTGGAGATGAAAAAAGATGGATGAGATTGCAGTTTTGATTCCATGTTATAATGAAAGCCAGACAATAGGGAAAGTCGTCAAAGATTTCAGAAGAGTGCTGCCGGAGGCGGTCATCTACGTCTATGACAACTGTTCAACGGATCATACAGATGAAATCGCAAGAAATGCAGGCGCGGTAGTCCGGTATGAAAACAAACAAGGAAAAGGAAATGTAATCCGAAGGATGTTTCGGGAGATCGACGCCAAGTGTTATATCATGGTAGATGGGGATGATACTTACCCGGCGGAAAATGCCAGAGAGATGGCAGATTTGGTACTGAAAAAGCAGAGAGATATGGTTGTGGGAGACCGTCTGTCGTCCACCTATTTCACAGAAAATAAAAGGCGGTTTCATAATACGGGAAATCGGATGGTTCGATCATGGATCAATCTTTTGTTTCAAAACGATATTCGGGATGTGATGACTGGTTATCGTGCCTTCAGTTATCTTTTTGTGAAAAGTTTCCCAGTGTTGTCTCAGGGATTCGAGATCGAAACGGAAATGACGATCCATGCTGTTGACAAAAATATGGATATTGACAATGTCATTATCGGATATCGAGACCGTCCGGAAGGGAGTACGTCTAAACTCAATACGATATCAGACGGGATAGCTGTTCTGCGTACCATCGTGAAACTGTGGAAAAATTACAGGCCGATGCACTTTTTTACAGTGCTTGCGGTTCTTTTGATCCTCATAGATGCGGCGGTATTTGTTCCGGCGGTTCTGGTACCGTTTTTTGCGACGGGAATGGTGGCAAAGTTTCCTACATTGATTGTCTGCGGGTTCATGATGATGGCTGCACTGATGG
The DNA here is from genome assembly GCF_047234585.1 of Sellimonas sp. Lineage (NCBI taxonomy): Bacteria > Bacillati > Bacillota > Clostridia > Lachnospirales > Lachnospiraceae > Sellimonas > Sellimonas sp. Next base: position 3,960 of record NZ_JBKSWG010000022.1, read on the forward strand.
CTTTTTTTAACGGCATGGTATTGGACGAGATTATCAAGATTGAAAAGCGGGAATTCGAATTCAGACTACAGGTATTGGAGCAGGGAATATGCGAAATGGAAGAAAATTAGCAGAGCAGATCATAAAATTTGGCGGTGTAGGAATACTTTGTTTTGTTATCGATTTCGGGATGCTGTATGTGCTGACAGAGTGGATGGACATATACTATCTACTGTCGGCAGGAGTTTCCTTTACAGTATCGGTCATAGTCAACTATCTGCTGAGTGTCAAATACGTGTTCAACACAAATCCGGCCTATGGAAAGGGCCGGAATTTTGTGCTGTTTGTGGTATTCAGTGTGATCGGGCTTGCTCTGACAGAGATTCTCATGAAGACAGGGACGGATGTCATCGGGTGGAACTATCTGTTTGTGAAAGTTGCAGCTACAGTGATCGTCATGGTATATAATTTTGTCACAAGAAAAATTTTCCTGGAGTAGTGGAAGTTGTGTCAATCTGCACTTGGAACAATTGACAATCTGAAAATTAATTGTTATATTACATATAGAACAGTAGTTTTTGGAGAGGGTGATAAAATGACACAAAAAAGAGATTACTATGATGTATTAGGCATAAACAGAAACGCAGACGAAGCGATGATCAAAAAGGCATACAGGAAACTTGCGAAGAAATACCACCCGGATACCAATGCCGGAAACAAAGCGGCAGAGCAGAAATTTAAAGAAGTCACGGAAGCATATGATGTGCTTGGCGATCCGGAAAAAAAGAAGCTTTATGATCGGTTCGGGCACAGTGCCTTTGACGGAAGTGCCCAGACGTACGGCGGCAGCGCATCCGGCTCAGGTTTCCGCGGGTTTGACGGGAATGGAGGATACCGGGAATTTCATTTCGAAAGCGGCAATATGGAGGATATTTTTGGAGATATTTTCGGAGATATGTTCCGTGGCGGTGCCGGGAGAAGAGAAAAGGGATTTCGGGACGGATTTGGCGGGCAGACATTTCGGATGAGGGGGAGTGATATTCAAAGCGATGTCTCTCTGCGTTTTGAAGAGGCGGTGTTTGGCTGTGAAAAGATGATCCGTATCCAGAAAGAAGATGGCAGCGTACAGTCGCTGAAAGTGCATATACCGGCCGGCATTGACACAGGTAAGAGTATCCGGCTCAGGGGTAAAGGGATGCCGGGCCAAGGCGGAGCAGAAGCAGGGGATCTGCTCTTGCGGGTCAATGTGGAAAAGAAGCCGGGATTTGAACGAAAGGGAATGGATGTCTATTCGTCTGTACGTATTCCGTTTGCAACGGCTGCCCTGGGAGGAGAGGCTGTTGTGCAGACACTGACTGGAAATGTGGTCTGCAGCATTCGCAAGGGTACACAGTCCGGTACAAAGATAAGACTGAAAGGAAAAGGGATCGTTTCCATGAAAGATCCGTCAGTATACGGAGATCAGTATGTGACAGTACAGATAGAGGTGCCGGAAAATCTAAGCCCGGAGGCTGAGCAGAAGCTTCGGGAATTTGATGCAGTGTGTAAAAAGAGGGGTTCAGAAAAACACCATGCGGCATAAGAAGATGCAAATATACGGGATAAAAAGGACAAAAAACAACAAATAAACGCCGGTTTTTAGAGAAAATTTATTTTCCGCTTACTAAAATACCAAAAAAAATGCTAAACTATATATAAATAGGTAGAAAGGCGGGAAGCAGATGTTTAAAGTAGGCGACTTTGTTGTATATGGACATAACGGAGTCTGTGAAGTAAAAAAGATCGGAACCCTAGAAACACTAACCGCAGAAAAGGACAGAATGTACTATACGCTCGTCCCGTGCCGCAGCAAGGACAGCACGGTGTTTGCGCCGGTGGATGGCCGGAAAGTCCCGCTGAGGGACGTTATGACAGAGAAAGAGGCGCTGGATTTGATCGACGCGATGAATGGAATAGCAGAACTTCAGATTCGGGAGGAGAAAAAACGTGAGGAGACATACAAAGAGGCGATCAAGACTTGCGATGGAAAAGAACTTGTCAAACTGATGAAGACGATCTACAGAAGGAAGACGAGAAGGGAAGCGCAGGGCAAAAAGATGACATCGGCTGACAGCCGCTATTTCAAAGCGGCACAGGATGCGCTTTATAACGAACTTGCCGTCTCTCTTCAGATTCCTGCGGAGGAGGTCCACGAGTTCATCAAAGAGAAACTCGGAAAATAGAAACTGGTAAAATAAAGAATAAACATATTTTTTACTCTATTTGCGAACAAAATTTACAATTCTGTGATATCCTATAGAACGGCAGTACGGACAAAATCCATGCTGCAAATGCAAAAGAAAAGGACATACACAGATGAACAGAAAAGCAATTTTGAAAAAGATGGCAAGGGACTGCATACCTACAATATTTGCCCTATGCTTTACAGGAATGTATTCGGTAGTGGACGGACTGTTTATCGGACATGCTGTAGGGGATGACGGGCTGGCGGCAGTCAATCTTGCATGGCCGATACCGGCAGTCATCACGGCGCTTGGGATCGGCATCGGGATCGGCGGGAGCGTTCTTTATTCCAGATGCATGGGCAGTAAGGAGGAAGAAGAAGCTTCCGCGATTTTTCATGTGACGATCACATCGCTTTTTCTTTTTGGGGCGTTGATCAGCGTGCTGTTTCTCGTGGCTGGACCGTCGCTCCTTAGTCTTCTGGGAGCTCAGGGGAAAGTGTACAGATATGCATGGGAGTATGCATCAGTGATCGCCGGGGGCGCTGTATTCCAGGTCCTTGGAGCCGGACTTGTCCCTGTGCTTCGGAACAGGCATCGGGCTTTTGAGGCGATGGCGGCTATGATAACCGGTATGGCAGTAAATGTCACACTGAATTATATCCTCATGTTCCGGGTCAAGATCGGTATCCGGGGAGCAGCCATCGGGACGGTGGCGGCACAGTGTGTCGTCATGGCTATTGCGCTTTTTTGCCTCTATGGAAAGGAGAAACTGAAATTTCAGATTTCGTTCAAGGCAGGACAGGTTTGGCGGATTCTAAAGACAGGAATTCCTGGGTTTGGACTGTCCATCGGACCATCGGTTGTGCTGATTTTTACAAACTATCGATGTGCAGGATTTGGGGGCGATACGGCGGTTGCCTGTTATGCGGTCATCTCCTACGTCGTTTTTCCGGTTCAGTCTATGCTCACAGGAGTGGGCGATGGGATACAGCCGCTTGTGAGTTATTATCACGGAGCAGGAAGAGAGGACATCTGCAGATTTATACAGCGGGCGGCGCGTATCTGTCTGATATTGCTTGGAGTTGGATTTTGTCTGCTTGTGACGGCGGCAGCTCCAGCTATTCCAGGTATCTTTGGGATGTCAGGGGAAGCGGGAAAGATGTTTGTGCCAGGTATGAGATTGAGTGCTGTGGCGTTTTTATTTATGGGAAATGCGAAACTCAACGTTTCTTATATGAACGCAACGATGTGCGTGAGACAGGCAATGGGACTTGTCTACAGTGAGCTTTTTTTCATATCTCCTATCCTGCTTTTTGTCATTCCGCTTTTTTCGGGACTATCCGGAGTGTGGATCTCGCTTCCGGTCACGCAGGCAGTCATGTTGCTTGTCTGCTTTGCGATCAGAAGAGCGGGCAAGACAAGAATGTAAACTTTTGTAAAAGAAAAATGAGAAATGCAAAGAGAATGCACGTGAAATTATACAAACGTGCATTCTTTTTTACGCTCATTTAACTTTGTGCACAGGTTGATTTTAACATGTATCCGTTATACTGTTCACGTCAATCAAAAGAAGGGAGAAAAAGCATTGGAACGTAAAAAAAGAGATTGGAAGTATTCGGCAAATGTATTGCTGTTTGTAGTACCGGCATTGATCCCACTGGTCGTTTTCTGGATTTATCCGATTATCCGATCGCTGTTTATCAGTTTTACAAACTGGGATTATATGAGTCCGACATACGATTTTGTGTTCCTTGACAATTTTATCGCCTTGTTCAAGGATGCCAGATTTTACGATGCATTACTGAATACGTTGATTTTTACACTTGGGACATTGATTCCGACATTAGTGGGAGGGCTGCTTTTGGCGCTGCTTCTGCAGAAACATTTCCGGGGGAGCGGCATTTACAAATTTATTCTGTTCTCGCCATGGATCACGCCGACAGTCGCTATTTCCATTGTCTGGGTATGGATTTTTGATCCGGATACAGGGATCGCAAATGCGGTGCTGAATTTCTTTCATATGCCTGGTCTGAAATGGATCGAAAGTTCAGATACAGCCCTGCTTGCGGTAATCATCGTAACGGTATGGAAGAGTCTTGGATACGCGATGATCTTCTACCTTTCCGCGCTGGAAAAAGTACCGTCTGAACTCTATGAGGCGTGCGGGCTTGACGGGGCGAGGAAGTGGCAGCGGTTCCGCGACATCACGATACCGAGCATATCGCCTACCACATTTTTCCTCATGATCATCACGATGGTCAATTCTCTGCAGGCGTACGATCAGATCCAGATCCTAACCCAGGGAGGACCGTCCGGAAGTACGAGAACACTGCTTTACATGTATTATCAGCTTGGGTTTGAAGAGTTTGACATGGGGCAGGCAACAGCGGTAGCCATGGTCATGATCGTGATCACAGTCCTGCTCTCAGCGGTGCAGTTCAGGGCATCCAAAAAGTGGGTACATTATTAGAAAGGCGGCAAGAAAATGGACAGTCAGAGAACATTGAATTTGAAAACAGAAGTTTCAGCCAGGCCGGCAGTGCATCGAAAAAAGAAGAAAGCGTCAAGCACAGCTGCAGAATGGGTAAAAAAAATTGTGCTTCTGATGGCCAGCGCAGTAACAGCATTTCCGTTCCTGTGGATGATTTTAAGTGCCCTGAAGACAAAAGAGGAAATCATGGACGTGAGCGCCTTTTTCCCGCAAAATCCACAGTGGCAGAATTTTACGGAGGTCATCTTTCAGTCCCCCATCGTGCGCTATATCGGAAACAGTCTTTATGTCTCTGTTATAACCGTAGCGATCCAGCTTGTGACGGGGGCAATGATCACATACGCCATAGTATTCATGCACTTTAGAGGAAGGAAGGCCCTCTTTGCCATCATTATGGGGACATACATGCTTCCAACAGCGGCAACCTACATTCCGTCATACATCATCCTTGCCAATATGGACCTGTTGAATACATATACTGGTCTGATCATATCCAGTGCGGTAAGTATTTTCGGAATCTTCCTTTTGCGGCAGGCTTTTATGCAGGTACCGACAGGGCTGATCGAGGCGGCAAGAATAGACGGAGCCGGACATTGGAAGACACTTTGGAAGATCGTGATGCCGATGACCAAATCATCGTTTATCACGTTTGGGCTTATGAGCTTTATCACATGCTACAACAATTACATGTGGCCGTCCCTGATCACAGATGATACGAGGCTGAGTCTTGTGTCGCAGGGGCTGCGGCAGTTTTTCATAGAAGGCGGCGCCTACGGCACCAACTGGTCGCTTGTCATGGCAGGAAGTGCTGTGATCGTCATCCCGCTCCTTGTTCTGTTTGCATTCACACAGAAATGGTTTATCAACGGAATTGGCGGCGACACAGGAATGAAAGGGTAGGATTTACAGTTTATTTACAGATGCGAAAAAGAAAGGAAAAAATCAGATGAAAAAGAGAATTTTATGTGCTTTACTGGCAGCGGCGATGGCAGCAACACTGATGACAGGATGTGGAAACGGACAGAAGTCTGGCGGGACACAGAAGACAGAAGATGGAAAGATCCAGATCGACTTCTGGTACTCAGGAGGTAAAACGGCGGTAAATGTCCTCACAGATCTTGTAGAAGAGTTTAATCAATCACAGGACAAATATGAAATCAAAGGAACAACACAGGCAGACTATACAGAGACATATGAAAAACTGCAGGCAGGTATAGCCGGGAAAAATGCACCGGATATCGCTCTTTTGGACGTGGATAAGTCGAGAAATCTGTATGAAAAAAAACAGGTGTCCGATTTGAATGAATTCATCGAACAGGACGACAGCTTTCAGAAAGAGGATTATATTGAAGTTTTCTACGACCAGGGATTGTCAGACGACGGGGAAGCGCTCTTTGCCCTTCCGGCTTACGGGACGACTCAGGTTATGTATTACAATAAGCAGGCCTTTGCCGACGCAGGTATTGACCCGGCATCTATCAAGACATGGCAGGATCTGGAAGCAGCCGCAAAGAAGATGTCCAAAGGGGAGGCGTTCTATGGATGGGAACCGATGTGGGGATGTGGCAATCTGGTAGATGCATCTCTTAGCAACGGTGCAAAATTTATAAGTGACGACGGAAAGACTGTGCTGATCAACAGTGAAGAGTGGGTAGAAGTGTGGGAAAGCTTCCGCAAGTGGATCCACGAAGACAAGATCATGACAATCCATTCCGGAGGACAGGGATGGGAATACTGGTATAAGACCATTGACGACGTACTCCAGGATAAAGCTGGCGGATATACCGGATCTTCAGGAGATCAGGCAGACCTTGACTTTACAAAGGTCGGCGCTTTCGAACAGCCGGGATGGGGAGAAAATCCATCTGCGCCGACGGCAGATGCGCTCCAGTTTGTTATGCTTGACGGATCATCCGATGAAGAAAAAGAAGGTGTCTATGAATTTATGAAATTCTTCACAGAGCCGGAGAACCAGGCAAAATGGTCTATGAATACAGGATATGTTGCAGTTCGTAAGTCCACACAGGAGGATCCGGAATTTAAGGCCTACACAGATGAAAACCCGCAGGCTCTTGTGCCGCTTACACAGTCCATGCATGGTTCCCTTTCCATCAACGACCCGACGGGAGGAAAGATCATCGATGCGCTTACCATCGCCGCAGATAAGGTAGAGATCGAAGGGATCTCTGCAAAAGAAGCTCTGGATGAAGCGCAGAAAACAGCACAGGAGGCGCTTGACAACGTAAAATAGTATGGAAAAATCAATCACACTTTTTATCAATAAATCCACGCCGAAAAAACTCACAGAAGAGATCGTCATAACAAAGCCGCTGAAGCGGCTTACGATCTCAATAGACGTGGAAAAAGATGAGTATGCCCTGATGGGTTATATCGTCATCCGTGACGAAAAAAACCGTATCCGGTTCCAGAAAATGGCCGGATACGGAGAAAAAATAATTTCAATAGGAAAACATGCAGGAGATACGACCATCAGCGGTGTTCCGGGACCGATTGGAGCGGGGACATGGACGCTTACGGTCTTTCTGTTTACAGAATATATCGAACAGAAACTTGGAGACCTTACATTTCCACTTCGTTTCCACATCTCGGACCGTAAAGCACAGATCACGGAAACCATCGGAAAAAGTCTGTGGGTAGACAGGCACTACAGAGAGCAGATTTGGCTTGGATATTATAACAGAAAAACTTTTTACAGCAGCAGAAAACGATGGTATAAAGGGGATTTCCACACGCATACACATCTTTCTGACGGAAAAGAGACAATCGAAAACGCTATGAGAAAAGCGGTGGAGATGGATATGGATTTTTATGTCCCGACGGAACATAATGTTGTTCCTACCGGCTGGATCGATGATTCGCTGCTGATCTTGCCGGGAGTGGAGATCACGACGGAGATCGGACACTGTAATCTGATCGGCATTGACAAGATGCCGGAGAGACTGCCGGAGATCATGGAATTTAATCAGGAGCCGGAGATCGGAGAGTATCTCCATGAAACGATCCGGGAAGCAAAGAAAAGAAACTGGATCGTCAGCATCAATCATCCGTTTCTGACAATCTGGAAATGGAAGTATGGGGAAGCGCGGCTTTCCGATATAGATTGCATAGAGATAATAAATGATCCGACATATACGGATGCGAAGCCGTCCAACGATAAGGCGATCCGATTTTTGGACTTTTTGTGGCAGAACGGACATCGTATATGGGGAATCGGCGGAAGCGATTCTCACAATCTGGCAGAAGAGCGGTATGAAGGCGCTTCATTGCCGTCTATAGCCGGGGATCCGGGAACGTACGTCCACTGTGATTCCCTCACGCCGGAACTGCTTGTGGAAGGTGTAAAAAAAGGCCATATCTATGTGAGCAGGTTTTGCACGGCGGATATCAGGATTGAATCAGAAGGGCGAGAATTCCTTCCTGGAGATAAACTGGAAAACTGTAATCGGACAGTAAAAATGGAGATCGAAGTCAAAGGATGTTCTCAAACGCCGGAAGTTTATGTTATAGTAAACGGCGAAAGAAAGAAACTTGTGACGGATGCTTCCCAAGAAGGCGTCCGTGCGGCGGACGAAGTGGCATTCCGCGAAGGGGAATGGAACTGGGCACGGTTTGAAGTGCGGACGAAAGAAGGGGACTTTCTGCTGTACAGCAACCCGGTATGGCAGGGAACGAAAAAAGCAGCCTTTTTGAACTATAAGGAAGCTTTGGAGGTGTTTGATGAAGATTAGAGGAGTATTGTTTGATAAAGACGGTACATTGATTGATTTTTTTGGCCTGTGGCTGGAAGCGGCGCAGAAAGTCATCCCGGAATTTATACGCCGAAATGGATTCAGCGGATGCGAAGACCTGGAAAATGCACTCTATGAATCTATTGGGATCTGTGATGGACAAGTCGATCCAAACGGAGCTCTTGCCTACAAATCCTTTGCAGAAATAGCGGAGGATATAGGCCGGGTTTTGGAGAAATACAGTCTGGACTTTGATAAAAAGCGGACGGAAGATCAAATGAAACGGATGTTTGAAAAAGCGATGCAGGGAGAGGACGCGAAGATTGTTCCGCTTGCAGAACTCGGGGGTTTGTTCGAGGAGCTGAAAGCGAGGGAAATCTGTATCGGCCTTGCTACAGCGGACACACAAAAATCAGCGGAAAACTGTATGAGAAAGCTGGGCGTTCTCGAGTACCTGGATTATCTTGGGGCGGATGACGGGAGGAAACAGCCAAAACCGGCGCCGGATATGCTTCTTGATTTTGCGCGGCAGAACAAGATACAGCCGGCAGAGGTGCTTGTGGCAGGCGATACGAGAAACGATATGCTGTTTGCTAAGAAAGCGGGAGCAAAATCTGCAGGTGTACTGAGCGGAGTAAGCAAAGAAAAGGACTTAAGAGAATATGCAGATTTTATCATTCCATCGGTAGAAGAGATACCGAAGCTTTTAGATGCACTGGAAGGAGAAATCTAAAGATGGCAGAAATAGAACTGAAACATGTGTCAAAAATATACGAGGGCGGAGCGGCAGCAGTGCGGGATTTTTCACTGGATATCCATGACAGAGAATTCGTGATCTTTGTTGGGCCGTCCGGATGCGGAAAGTCTACGACACTCCGTATGATTGCCGGATTGGAAGACATTACCGAAGGCGAACTTTACGTAGATGGAGAGTATATGAACGATGTGGAATCCTGTGACAGGGATATGGCGATGGTTTTCCAGAACTATGCGCTGTACCCGCATATGACAGTGTACGAAAACATTGCGTACAGCATGAAGCTGAAAAAAGTGCCGAAAGAAGAGCGGAGAAAAAAAGTGCTGGAGGCAGCAAAACTTCTTGGAATAGAGGAGCTCCTGGACAGAAAACCAAAAGAATTGTCCGGAGGCCAGAAGCAGCGGGTGGCGATGGGAAGGGCTATCGTGCGCAGACCGAAAGCATTTCTCATGGATGAACCTTTGTCCAATCTGGACGCGAAGCTGAGAAATCAGATGCGCACAGAAATACGGAATCTTCATAAAAATCTCGACACTACATTTATTTATGTGACGCACGATCAGACGGAAGCGATGACTCTCGGAACAAAGATCGTCGTGATGAAAGATGGGGTCATGCAACAGGTGGACACTCCGTCCCAGCTTTATGACTATCCGGTCAACATGTTTGTCGCCGGATTTATCGGGACGCCTCAAATGAATTTTTTAGAGGCGGACTGCATCATAAACGACGGAGAGGTAAAGCTTGCAACAAGACTTGGGATCATTGTTCCGGATAAAGGAAAAGGCGACATGCTGCTCAGGAAAGGGTATACCGGAAAAAAAGTTGTGGTTGGGATCCGGCCGGAAGATCTATACGACGATGAAACGATGCTGAGCCGGTTTCCGGATGCCACGGTCCACACAAAAGTGGAGGTATACGAGATGCTGGGAGATAAGTGCTGCCTGTACTGTGAGAAAAACTCAGAGAATCTGACGGCATCAGTAAAATCTGATACGAAAGCAAGAAGAGGAGACGAGATCGCACTTGCCATGGATTTGTCAAAGATGCATATCTTTGATAAAGACACGCAGATGGCGATTGTACATTAAAATGTTTGGAAAAAGACTTGATTTCCGCTTGACTTTGTGGTATTCTGTGAGGGCGAATGGAAGTATAGGTCTTTTTTTTATGCCTAAAATCAGGCAGTTTCGCAAACTGCCGCGTAACAAGAAAATTAAGAAGTGAAAAAAAGCGAGGTGGAAGTTGTGCGTACAAGAATTACATTAGAATGTACAGAATGTAAGCAGCGTAATTACAACATGACTAAGGATAAGAAAGCTCATCCGGAACGCATGGAAACCAAGAAGTATTGCAGATTCTGCAAGTCTCACACAGTACACAAAGAAACGAAATAATCGTTTGGAAAAGGAGTGGACGTTATGGGAGATTCTAAAACAGAAGCAAAAAAGCCTGGAAAGATCAAAGGCTTGAAAGCTGAGTTTAAGAAAATCATCTGGCCAGACAAAAAGACACTTGCAAAACAAACAGTAGCAGTCGTTTCTGTGTCTCTGATCCTTGGAGCGATCATTTCTGTTGTGGATGCGCTCCTGAAATTCGGAATTGATTTCTTAGTTCACTAAGAAGCTGACAGTAAGAAAGGTGATTATATGTCAACGGCAAAATGGTATGTAGTTCATACTTATTCAGGGTATGAAAATAAAGTAAAAGCCAACATTGATAAGACGATTGAAAACAGACACCTGGAAGATCAGATTCTGGAAGTCAGAGTTCCGATGCAGGATGTGGTAGAACTTAAAAACGGAGTTCAGAAGGCAGCCCAGAGAAAGATGTTCCCTGGATACGTGCTGATTCACATGGTTATGAATGACGATACCTGGTATGTGGTGCGTAATACCAGAGGTGTGACAGGATTTGTAGGACCAGGATCCAAGCCGGTGCCGCTTACGGATGAAGAGATGGAACCGCTTGGAATTCAGAAAGAAGATATTGTTGTGGACTTTGAAGTCGGCGATACGGTAAGCGTCATCTCCGGTGCGTGGGCAGATACGGTTGGAGTGATCCAGGCGATCAATACGCAGAAGCAAAGCGTCACGATCAATGTTGAATTATTTGGCCGTGAAACACCGGTGGAAATCGGTTTTTCAGATGTCAAGAAAATGTAGCGTAAAACAAGTGGGAGGGAAATCCCCGCAAATACCACAAGGAGGTACAAAATAATGGCTAAAAAAGTAGAAGGTTATATTAAATTGCAGATTCCTGCTGGAAAGGCAACACCGGCTCCTCCGGTTGGACCGGCTCTTGGACAGCACGGAGTTAACATCGTAGAATTTACAAAACAGTTCAACGCAAGAACAGCAGATCAGGGAGATCTGATCATTCCTGTAGTCATCACAGTTTATAATGACAGAAGCTTCAGCTTCATCACAAAGACACCGCCGGCAGCAGTTCTGATCAAGAAAGCATGTAAGATCAAATCCGGTTCTGGTGTACCGAACAAGACAAAAGTTGCTACGATCACAAAAGCTCAGGTTCAGGAAATCGCTGAACTGAAAATGCCAGACTTAAACGCTGCAAGCGTAGAAGCTGCTATGAGCATGATCGCTGGTACATGCCGAAGCATGGGTGTTACAGTAGTTGACTAATTGTAAACTTGAGAAACGTGGGAGGGCTCGCTCCCGATATTACCACTAGGAGGTTATAAGATGAAAAGAGGAAAGAAATATATCGAAGCTTCTAAACTGATCGAAAGAGGAAATCTTTACGACAGAGACGAAGCGGTAGCATTAGTTAAAAAATCTGCAACAGCAAAGTTTGATGAGACAATCGAAGCTCACATCAGAACAGGCTGCGACGGACGTCACGCAGATCAGCAGATCCGTGGTGCGGTAGTACTTCCGCATGGAACAGGAAAGAAAGTTCGTATCCTTGTATTCGCAAAAGATGCAAAAGCTGAAGAAGCAAAAGCAGCAGGAGCAGATTACGTAGGAGCAGAAGACCTGATCCCGAGAATCCAGAATGAAAACTGGTTCGAATTCGACGTAGTTGTAGCTACACCGGATATGATGGGCGTTGTAGGACGTCTTGGACGTGTACTTGGACCGAAGGGCTTAATGCCGAACCCGAAGGCTGGTACAGTAACAATGGACGTTACAAAAGCGATCAAAGATATCAAAGCCGGTAAGATCGAGTACAGATTGGACAAGACAAACATTATCCATGTACCGGTTGGAAAAGCTTCTTTCACTGAAGAACAGTTAGCGGACAACTTCCAGACGCTTATTGATGCAATCATCAAAGCAAGACCGGCAGCAGTAAAAGGCCAGTTCCTGAAGAGTGTGACACTCACATCTACAATGGGACCTGGAGTAAAAGTAAACCCGGCAAAATTAGCTTAATCTGATTGGCGTAGATAAAGAGAACCCTGAATAGATGCAGGGTTCTTTTTTTATGCGCAAAATTCCTTGATTATAAGACTACTTTGTGCTACTATGTAGTTAAGAAAAGTACCTTGTGGAACAAAGTAGGTGGTAACATGTATGATAAATCGCAGCTGATGCGGGGGACGCTGGAAGGGGCGATACTGAAGATCCTGTCCATGAGTGAGACATATGGATATGAGATCCTCGTGCAGCTCCAGGCATGCGGCTTTGGGGAGATCAAGGAAGGGACGATCTACCCTCTTTTGATCCGACTGGAAAAGAAAGGGATCATAAAAGGAGAATTTAAAGCGTCTCCGCTTGGACCGGACAGAAAATACTACAAGCTGACGGAAGAGGGAGTGCGCTACATGGAAAGTTTTCAAGAGAGCTGGAGTGCGATCCGGGAAGCGATGGATCGGTTATGGCAGAAAGGAGGAAACGTATGAAAACGTATAAAGAAAAACATGTATATGTAGATGATTCTTCTTTGGAAGATGAAGATTGGATAACGCTGAGGAAGATCATGCGCCAGATTTCCTGCTGTGAAGTGGATGGGGGAGAATTGGAAGGGATTCGAAGGGAAATCATCGGGATGGCCAAAGAAGCGCGCGTGCGCGGCAGAAGCCTGAGAGAAGAGATTGGGGAGTCGGAGCGGACATTTGCCGAGGAAATTTTTCGGGCGTCTACCGGACGGGAGATGGCTCCGGGCAGAAAACAATTGAAGGGCGTGGGAATTTTTTTCATCGTGTATGGCATCGTCTATCTCGTGCATTGGGGGATACGGTTTCTCTTTTTTGGAATGTTGAATTTGATGGAGAGTTATCAGGGCGGAGGATTGGACGATTTTGAACAGGTGTTTGTTATATGGGGCATCAAAGAAATAATTGCAGAAATCTCAATCCTTCTGATTGGAATCTGGACAGTCCGGCACTGCGGAGACCGAAGAAGGCGGAACAAAAAAGATTGGGATGAGGACTAATCCCCCACCCCAAAATCAGTATTTTCATATAAAACTTCTATGGACGGATCGTCTTCGAGCCAGCGGTATTCTTCGAGAAACCAGCGGACGAGCGATTCGTCCCGTTTTACATCCGTTGTATTGTCTGTGAAGACGTTGATCGTCCCAAGTTTGAAATAACGTTTCAGACAGTCGATATCGTACCGGATCATTTCTTTTGTCTGACCCTTGATGCCAACCATGAGACATGGGGAATCAAAGTACCGGGAAAGTTCTTCCGCATCTTTGAAAGAAGCGTGTTTGTTCAGATAGTTTTCGCGAAAATCATAGTCAAATGTCTCGGCTCCGGTTTTGTATACGATCGGAATGCCGAAGAAACGGCGCATTTCATCGAGGCGGTTCCGATAGATCCAGTGTGCCTCAAAGAAGAGCTTCTGAATCTTTTTTTTCTGGACAATTGTCCGGATATCCTCCAATGTTTCTTTCGGCAGCTCGAAACAGCTTCCTGAATTGATGATTTCCAGGACGCCGAACTCCCCGGTTATGTGCGAGAGCACTTCCTGGTTCAGGGCACGCATGGTCTCCAGATCCCGGGAGTTATCATCGATGTAGTCGCAGAATCGGCATTTTCCCCATACGCAGGGATAGCCTTTTAGGAGAACGATCTCCCGCTGATTTTTGTTTGTGATCTTACTGTATCGATCCATAGGATACTCCTTTCTTTAAACTCTGGATGATGCTTTTTGGCAGTGCGTGCAGCAAAAAGATGGACAAGAAAAGCGTAAGTATCCGATCGGCGTAATCCGTAAAAATCTGTACACAGAATACACTTGCGGTAAGTCCGAGACCACTGTGGTGCAAAATCTGCACAAGGACGGAAGAACCTGAAGAAGTGATGCCTCCAAATACAAAAGAGGATATCAGCGCTGATACGACTGTCCCCGGGACGGAAATCATCAGTGTGAGAACCGGGAGCGGAAATCTGTCCGAATGGATGGTCCGGTCTTTTGTGTACAGCAGCAGTCCCGCGGCAAACCCTGTGATAAGCTGAACTGGCAAGAAAAACAAAGAGTAGATGTCAGTTGTGACTCCGGTTATCAGTGCGCTCATAAGACCTGGGATCATTCCGTATACAGGGCCAAAAAGCATGGCGGCCATCATAGTACCCAGAGTGTCAAAATAGATGGGAAGCCGCAGTGTTAATGCAAGGTTAGCCCCCGCAATATTCAGCACAGCTGTAAGTGCGAGAAAAGACAGCTGGGATATATGAAGTTTGTTGTTCCTCATGATATCGCCTCCTGGGTCAGGATATGACTCAGAATGTGATCGGTCGTTTCCCTGTCTGCCCCCAGTACACTGCAAAAGAACATAAGGAAAAATTCCTTCACATTGACGTTTGTAAGGATGGTTGCATTTGCAGGTCTTTTCCAGATGCCACAGGAATCGACGATGCTCTGTCCAAGACTTATCCCTTCGGTCTCCACGGCGGTAAATGCATCGAATCCCTGACAGATATCGTGGTTGGCAAAATATGCCACTGCGAGGGGGTCGTTGATGACGCATCCGATAATACCTTCCTGTTTCCAGTGGAAATCAAAGTAAAACCGAGTGATTGACTTGATTTTCTCCCCGATATCCGGCTGAAGATACTTCATGTATTCCAAAATATTTGGGGTTAGCACAATTTTTCTGGTTACATCAAGTCCAATCATGTGGATTTTTTTGCCGCTGAGCTCTGGGCGTGTGGAAAACGCATCGTACACGTAAGCTGCAGCGTCCGGGTCGCACCAGTAATTGTATTCCGCCACAGGAGAACAGTTTCCGTGGGATTTGTAGGATCCTCCCATGGATACAAGTTCCTTTACGCATGAGAATGCCTGGATGTCTCTCTGCATTGCCCGGGCAAGGTTTGTCATGGGGCCAAGGGCGATGACCGATACGTCTTCTTCAGACTTTAATGTGTCCAGCAGATAGGAAACGGCATCTGTTCTTGGTTTTTGCGTTGTTTCAAGAGTGAAAAAAGATTCCCCGAGACCGTCTCTGCCATGCGTGTCCATGGCGTCCACATAAGGCCTTTTTAAAGGCTTTGCTTCCCCGATGTAGACAGGGATGTCGGTCCGGTTCATCCATTGCAGGACCTGAAGCGCATTCTTTGCGCCGGTTTCGACGGGAACATTCCCGCAGACGACTGTGATGCCGATGACTTCGATTTCCGGTAAGGACAAGGCAAGCATAAGAGCCAGCGCGTCGTCGATACCCGGATCACAGTCCAGAATTACTTTTTTTGCATTCATTCTCCAATCTCCTTTTCTTTTAAAATGTTAGTTTGAGATACTTGGTTTTTTATACTGGGAAGTTCACGAACCAGTCCGGAATACACTGTATTCCGATTGTATAAATGCAGATATAGTATAGCAGAAGAGGGACGGAAATGGAAGGAGAAATAAAATTCAGACAGAAATACCCACCGGCGATTGCAGGATCCTTTTTGCGGTGGGTTTTCTGTTTTTGAATGTTATGATTCATAGGTGCCTTTTTTTAACAGGACATGATCTGCCATCATCCGTTTACCTTTGGCGATCACTGTGTGGAGAGTCAGATCTTCATCCAGCAGCAGGAGATCGGCGTCGGATCCGACGCGCACGCATCCCTTTTGCGGAAAAAGCTCCAGTGATTTTGCAGTATTGGATGTGGCAAAACAGAGAGCTTCTTCTAAAGGCATCTGATATTCCTGTACGAGAACTTTGAGCTCCTTATAGACTGTATCGACAGGAGCGTAACCTATTTCAAGAAGAGTTCCAACAGTGTCATAGGTAGACCAGCTTCCCATGCCGTCCGAGCTTATGGTAATACGGTCCAGAGGGATACCGCGATTTTTGGCCTCCATAATACATGAGGCCGGCCTGCCTGCGCCGGTAATGCCGCAGGTCAGATCGATAAACCCGCCCTGGCTGGCAAAAGAAAATGCTTCGTTTAAAAGCTCTTTCTTTCGGTTAACATGAGTGGGATGATAGATTTTGGCAGGGACTGCGGTTTGCCTTAATGCTTCCAGGACGAGAGAAAGGCCAGTCGGAGCATCTCCCATATGAAGGAGTACGATGCCGCACTTACCAGAAAGCATGCCGGCGGTACGGGCGTCACTTCCAAGGCGGATCAGTTCTTCGACAGTGACATTGGGAGCCCGGTGGTCAGAAAGAGCCAGTTTCACGCCGATGATTTCATCTACAAAAACTAGATCCCGTCCGACACTGCCTGTCAAGGTAATACTTGGATACGCATAAGAGCCGGTGCAGGCATAGGCGGAAAGCCCCTCTTCTTTCAGAGCCTTGACCCGTGCGATCAGATTTTCTGTGTTTCTCGTGATTCCGTCTGTTCCGAGCAGGCCGAGAACTGTCGTGATACCTCCGCGTATCAGCTCAGACAGAGTGACTGGCGGCACCTGAGTGTGGAAACTGCCCTCGCCGCCACCGCCCGTAACATGTACGTGCGGATCTATGATTCCAGGCACCAGTTTTTTTCCTGTTCCTTCGATAACGTGGCAGGATGGAAAAGAGAGATGGATCTCATCTTCAATGGCTTCGATCTGTCCTCCGCAGATCAGGACATCTTTTATACCGAGCGCCTCCGGAGCATAAACGGCTGCATTCTTTATTAAGATCATTTATATCTCCTCCTTTATGATTCTGAGTATTGGTTTTGCGTACATACGATATAATCATAACCCGTATTGTACCATAATTCCCACCGTCTGGAAAATATATTGTTTATAGGATACAGAAGAGGGGATATCTGCATAAACCGGAAAAAAGAATGTGGAAGAAAATCAAAAAAGATATCAAAAAAATATTGACAACCAGAAAAAGTTGTGATAAGGTTACAAGGTAACTGCCGAAGACAGTAGGTGCCGGATGGCATAAGGATTAAAACGCCTACCGAGGAAGACAAAATTCATTACTTGAATGTTGACCTCTCTGTCTTTGCAGAGAGGTTTTTTTCTGGCAGCTCACAAATAATATAAGGAGGTGCAACCATCGTGGCAAAAGTAGAATTAAAACAGCCGATCGTGCAGGCAATCGCTGAAGACGTAAAGGACGCACAGTCTGTTGTGCTTGTTGACTACCGTGGATTGACAGTAGCTCAGGATACAGAACTGCGTAAACAGTTAAGAGAAGCGGGTGTGATTTACAAAGTCTGCAAGAACACTATGATGAAAAGAGCGTTCGAAGGCACAGAGTTTGCAGGACTGGAAGAATATCTGGACGGACCGAGCGCTATGGCAGTGTCTAAAGAAGATGCTACAGCTCCGGCAAGAATTATCTGTAAGTTCGCTAAAACAGCAGAAGCTCTTGAAGTAAAAGCTGGTGTCGTTGAAGGAACAGTTTACGATGCAGCAGGAATCAATGAACTTTCCAAGATTCCGTCAAGAGAAGAACTTATTTCCAAATTGCTTGGAAGCTTACAGTCACCTATCACAAATCTTGCTCGTGTACTTAATCAGATCGCTGAAAAAGGTGGAGCAGGCGAATGTGAAGCCGCAGCAGAAGCTCCGGCAGAAGAAGCAGCTGAAACAACAGCTGAATAATTGATTGAAAAACAAAACCGAAACAAAATATGGAGGTAAATGAAATGGCAAAATTAACAACAGCTGAATTTATTGAAGCTATCAAAGAATTATCCGTACTGGAATTAAATGATTTAGTAAAAGCATGTGAAGAAGAATTTGGTGTATCCGCAGCAGCAGGCGTTGTAGTTGCAGCAGCAGGCGGAGAAGCAGCAGCAGCTGAAGAAAAGACAGAGTTCGACGTAGAACTTGTTGCAGCTGGAGCATCCAAAGTTAAAGTAATCAAAGTCGTTCGTGAAATCACAGGACTTGGACTGAAAGAAGCAAAAGAACTTGTTGACAACGCTCCGAAGGTAGTAAAAGAAGCTGTTTCTAAAGAAGAAGCAGAAGAAATCAAAGCTAAACTTGAAGGCGAAGGCGCAGAAGTTAACGTTAAATAATTGTGCTTGTATGAGGCAGGATCCGCAAGGGTCCTGCCTTTTTGTTCTGTTGGGAAAGTCTTCTGGACTCCCCTGTAGAATAAAAGGCCATCTGGACGGGATGCGGTGCCTGGAAAAGAAAGTAAAGAAAAATAAAAAAGTTCTTGACATGACAAAATGCTTTGTGATATAGTTAAAAATGCACTATTGTGGGATGGTGCGCCATGAGATGGGCGCAAAATTGTAGGAAAATCCCGCAAAGCAACATGAAAACTGGTGTTTTTCACGAAAATAAATATACAAGGAGTGAAACGTCAATGGAGAAAAACAGAATTCGTCCCATGAAAAGCGGAAGAAGTTCCCGTATGACTTATTCCAGACAAAAAGAAGTTCTTGAGATGCCAAATCTGATTGAAGTCCAGAAAGATTCCTATCAGTGGTTCCTTGATGAAGGACTGAAGGAAGTGTTCGAGGACATTTCCCCGATCACAGATTACAGTGGACAGCTCAGTCTGGAATTTGTGGATTTTACATTATGTGAAGACGATGTGAAATATACGATCGAGGAATGTAAAGAGCGTGACGCGACATATGCGGCACCTTTGAAAGTAAGGGTAAGGCTTTATAATAAGGAAACAGATGAAATCAATGAGCACGAAATCTTTATGGGCGATCTGCCTATCATGACGAAGACAGGAACGTTCGTGATCAACGGTGCGGAACGTGTTATCGTAAGTCAGCTTGTACGTTCCCCGGGTATCTATTACGGAATTGCCCACGACAAGATCGGTAAAGAATTGTTCTCATGTACGGTTATTCCGAACCGTGGTGCATGGCTTGAATATGAAACAGACTCCAATGACGTTTTCTATGTAAGAGTAGATAGAACAAGAAAGGTACCGATTACGGTATTGATCCGTGCATTGGGTATCGGCACCAATCCGGAAATCATCGAGATGTTCGGTGAAGAACCGAAGATCCTTGCAAGTTTCGGGAAAGATACGGCAGAGAATTATCAGGAAGGTCTTCTGGAGCTCTACAAGAAGATCCGTCCAGGCGAACCGCTTGCTGTGGACAGTGCAGAAAGCCTGATCACAAGTATGTTCTTTGATCCGAGAAGATACGATCTTGCAAAAGTAGGACGTTATAAATTCAACAAAAAGCTGCTCCTCAAGAACAGGATCACAGGCCATGTCCTTGCAAAAGATGTGGTAAGTCCGCTTACAGGGGAAATCCTCGCGGAAGCAGGCACAGAAGTGACCAGAGAGCTTGCAGATACGATTCAGAATAATGCAGTTCCGTATGTGTGGATCAGCAACGAAAGCGAAGAAAGAGATATCAAAGTCCTTTCCAATATGGCTGTTGACCTCAAAGAAGTGACTGGAATCGACCCTCATGAAGTGGGAGTGACAGAACTTGTTTACTATCCGGTACTGGCTGAAATTCTGGAAGAGACAGCTGGAGATGTGGATGAACTGAAGGCTTCTGTCAAGAAGAGCATTCATGAACTGATTCCGAAGCACATTACAAAAGAAGATATTTTTGCATCTATCAACTACAACATGCATCTGGAATACGGAATCGGAAATGATGACGATATCGACCACTTAGGAAACAGACGTATCCGTGCGGTAGGAGAACTTCTCCAGAATCAGTACCGGATCGGTCTTTCCAGACTGGAGAGAGTGGTGCGTGAGAGAATGACGACACAGGATCTGGAAGGCATTTCCCCGCAGTCTCTGATCAATATCAAACCGGTTACTGCGGCGGTAAAAGAGTTCTTTGGATCTTCTCAGCTTTCTCAGTTCATGGATCAGAATAACCCGCTCGGCGAGCTGACACACAAGAGACGTCTGTCTGCACTTGGACCAGGAGGTCTTTCAAGAGACCGTGCCGGATTCGAGGTCCGCGACGTTCATTATTCCCATTACGGAAGAATGTGTCCGATTGAGACGCCGGAAGGTCCGAACATCGGTCTGATCAACTCTCTTGCGACATATGCAAGAATCAACCAATACGGATTCGTTGAAGCTCCGTACAGAAAGATCGACAAATCCGATCCGGAGAATCCGGTTGTCACAGACGAAGTAGTCTACATGACAGCGGACGAGGAAGACAATTACCATGTGGCACAGGCCAACGAGCAGCTGGATGCAGAAGGACATTTTGTCAGAAAGAATGTATCTGGTCGTTATCGTGAAGAGACACAGGAATACGAAAGAAGCAAGTTCGATTACATGGACGTGTCTCCGAAGATGGTATTCTCTGTGGCTACAGCCCTTATCCCATTCCTTGAAAACGACGATGCTAACCGTGCGCTCATGGGATCAAACATGCAGCGTCAGGCCGTTCCGCTTCTCACAACAGAAGCTCCGGTAGTAGGAACAGGTATGGAAGAAAAATCAGCGGTTGACTCCGGTGTGTGCGTTGTCGCTGAGGAAGGCGGTATCGTAGAGCGTTCCGCATCCACAGAAATCATCATCAAACAGGATGATGGAAACAGAAAGAAATATAAACTTACAAAGTTCCTGCGAAGCAACCAGTCCAACTGCTACAATCAGAGGCCGATCGTATTCAAAGGGGACAGAGTGGAAAAGGGAGAAGTCATTGCAGACGGACCATCCACATCCAACGGCGAGATGGCGCTTGGAAAGAACCCGCTCATCGGTTTCATGACATGGGAAGGTTATAACTACGAGGATGCTGTATTGTTAAGCGAACGTCTTGTACAGGACGACGTATACACATCCGTTCATATAGAAGAATACGAAGCAGAAGCGCGTGACACAAAACTGGGACCGGAAGAGATCACAAGAGATATCCCGGGTGTCGGCGACGATGCGCTGAAAGATCTTGATGACAGAGGTATCATCCGTATCGGTGCGGAAGTGCGTGCCGGAGATATCCTTGTCGGAAAGGTAACTCCGAAAGGGGAGACAGAGCTTACCGCAGAAGAAAGACTTCTGAGAGCGATCTTTGGAGAAAAAGCCCGCGAAGTAAGAGATACTTCCCTCAAAGTACCGCACGGGGAATACGGTATCGTTGTGGATGCGAAAGTGTTCACAAGAGAAAATGGAGACGAATTGTCTCCTGGCGTAAACCAGGCAGTACGTATCTATATTGCACAGAAGAGAAAGATTTCCGTCGGAGATAAAATGGCCGGACGTCACGGTAACAAGGGTGTCGTTTCCCGCGTACTTCCAGTAGAAGATATGCCGTTCCTGCCGAACGGCCGCCCGCTTGATATCGTGCTGAACCCACTTGGGGTGCCTTCACGTATGAACATCGGACAGGTGCTGGAGATCCACTTGAGTCTTGCGGCCAAAGCACTTGGCTTCAATATCGCAACACCGGTATTTGATGGGGCGAACGAGAACGATATCATGGATACACTGGATCTGGCAAACGATTATGTAAATCTTTCCTGGGAAGAGTTTGAAGAGAAACATAAAGAAGAACTTCTTCCGGAAGTGATGCAGTATCTTTATGACAACAGAGAACATAGAAAACTTTGGAAGGGTGTGCCGCTTTCCAGAGATGGTAAAGTACGGCTGAGAGACGGACGTACAGGAGAATACTTTGACAGCCCTGTTACGATCGGACACATGCATTATCTGAAGCTCCACCACCTGGTAGACGACAAGATCCATGCACGTTCCACAGGTCCTTACTCACTGGTAACACAGCAGCCACTGGGTGGTAAGGCACAGTTTGGTGGACAGCGTTTCGGGGAAATGGAAGTTTGGGCGCTGGAAGCATACGGCGCATCCTACACGCTGCAGGAAATCCTCACAGTGAAGTCCGACGACGTCATCGGACGTGTGAAGACGTACGAAGCGATCATCAAGGGCGACAACATTCCGGAACCAGGTATTCCGGAATCCTTCAAAGTACTTCTCAAAGAGCTTCAGTCACTGGGACTGGATGTGCGTGTCCTCAAAGATGACAACACAGAAGTGGAGATCATGGAGACATCTGATTATGGAGAAACAAATCTCAATGCCATCATCGAAGGAGACAGAAGGTATGGCGGCGACAGAGAGTCTTACGGAGAACACGGATTTTCACAGCAGGAATTCCAGGGCGAAGAGCTGGTAGACATCGAAGAAGAGCCGGAAGAAGAGGAACTGGATTTTAGCGACGATGACTTTTCGATTGAATTCGACGAAATGTCTGATGAAGAATAGAAAGGGGTGCCATAAATGACAGGAACTAATAGTGAAGCCACATATCAGCCAATGACCTTTGACGCCATTAAAATTGGACTGGCATCACCTGAAAAAATCTTGGAATGGTCAAGGGGAGAAGTGACAAAACCGGAAACCATCAACTACAGAACACTGAAGCCGGAACGCGACGGGCTTTTCTGTGAGAGAATTTTCGGACCTAGCAAAGACTGGGAATGTCATTGTGGAAAATATAAAAAGATCCGCTATAAAGGTGTGATCTGTGACCGATGCGGAGTTGAAGTGACAAAAGCGAGTGTGCGCCGTGAACGTATGGGGCACATCGCGCTTGCCGCTCCGGTTTCCCATATCTGGTATTTCAAGGGGATACCGAGCCGTATGGGTCTGATCCTCGATCTTTCTCCAAGAACATTGGAGAAAGTGCTGTACTTTGCTTCCTATATTGTGCTGGATAAGGGAGAGACAGATCTGCAGTACAAACAGGTACTCTCCGAACAGGAATATCAGGACGCAAGGGAAAAATGGGGAAGTGCATTCCGTGTGGGAATGGGAGCAGAAGCAGTACAGGAACTTCTGCAGAATATCGACCTTGAAAAAGAATATCACGAGCTGAGAGAAGAGCTTTTAGGAGCTACAGGCCAGAAACGAGCAAGGATCGTAAAACGTCTTGAAGTAGTAGAGGCGTTCCGTGAATCCGGAAACAAGCCGGAATGGATGATCATGACAGTGATCCCGGTCATCCCGCCGGATCTGCGCCCGATGGTACAGCTCGACGGCGGACGTTTTGCAACGTCTGACTTAAATGACCTGTACAGAAGAATCATCAACAGAAACAACCGTCTGAGAAGACTCCTGGAACTGGGAGCTCCGGACATTATCGTAAGAAACGAAAAGAGAATGCTTCAGGAAGCGGTTGACGCCCTGATCGACAATGGACGCCGCGGACGTCCGGTAACAGGACCTGGAAACCGTGCGCTGAAATCTCTTTCCGATATGCTGAAAGGAAAATCCGGACGTTTCCGTCAGAACCTGCTCGGAAAACGTGTAGACTACTCCGGACGTTCCGTTATCGTCGTAGGACCGGAACTGAAGATCTATCAGTGCGGTCTGCCGAAAGAAATGGCGATCGAGCTGTTCAAGCCGTTCGTAATGAAAGAACTGGTTGCAAACGGTACGGCACACAATATCAAAAATGCAAAGAAGATGGTAGAAAGACTGCAGGCAGAAGTGTGGGATGTGCTGGAAGATGTCATCAAAGAACATCCGGTTATGCTGAACCGTGCCCCTACACTGCACAGACTTGGTATTCAGGCTTTCGAACCGATCCTTGTGGAAGGTAAGGCGATCAAACTTCATCCGCTCGTATGTACGGCTTTCAACGCCGACTTCGACGGGGACCAGATGGCTGTACATCTGCCGCTTTCTGTGGAAGCGCAGGCAGAATGCCGCTTCCTCCTTCTCTCCCCGAACAACCTTCTGAAGCCGTCAGACGGTGGACCGGTAGCCGTTCCTTCACAGGACATGGTACTTGGTATTTACTATCTGACTCAGGAAAGACCGGGAGCGGCAGGGGAAGGAAAGATCTTTAAGAGCGTCAACGAAGCCATCCTTGCGTACGAAAATCAGGTTATCACGCTGCATTCCAAGATTAAAGTCCGCGTGACAAAAGCAATGCCGGATGGAAGAACAATCATGGGTACTGTGGAATCCACATTGGGACGTTTCCTCTTCAATGAGATCATCCCGCAGGATCTTGGATTTGTAAACCGTGAAGTGGAAGGAAACGAACTTCTTCTGGAAGTAGATTTCCATGTAGGAAAGAAACAGCTTAAGAAAATCCTTGAAAAAGTAATCAATACACATGGGGCTTCCGCTACTGCAGAAGTGCTTGACAATGTAAAAGCGATCGGATACAAATTCTCCACAAGAGCCGCTATGACAGTATCTATTTCCGATATGACGGTGCCGCCGCAGAAGCCGGAAATGATCAAGCAGGCACAGGATACAGTAGATAGGATCACAAGAAACTTCAAGCGTGGTCTTATCACAGAAGAAGAACGTTACAAAGAAGTCGTAGAGACATGGAAGGCGACAGACGATGCCCTGACAGAGGCTCTGCTTTCCGGACTTGACAAATATAATAACATTTTCATGATGGCTGACTCCGGAGCTCGTGGTTCCGATAAACAGATCAAACAGCTTGCCGGAATGCGCGGACTTATGGCTGATACGACAGGACGTACGATCGAGCTCCCTATTAAGTCTAACTTCCGTGAAGGTCTTGACGTTTTGGAATACTTCATGTCTGCACACGGAGCACGTAAAGGTCTTTCCGATACGGCTCTTCGTACAGCGGACTCCGGTTACCTCACAAGACGTCTTGTCGATGTATCTCAGGAATTGAGTATCCGTGAAGTGGACTGTGTGCCGAAGGGTGCAGAAATTCCGGGTATGTACGTGCATGCATTTATGGACGGAAACGAAGAGATCGAAAGTCTTGAAGAACGTATTACAGGACGTTATTCCTGTGAGACGATCTGCGACAAAGACGGCAATGTCATCGTGAAAGCAAACCATATGATCACGCCAAAACGTGCGGCTGCGATCGTGACAAAAGGTGTGGATAAAGACGGCAAAGAGATCAAGAAGGTTAAAATCCGTACGATCCTTACATGTAAATCCCATCTGGGTATCTGTGCAAAATGTTACGGTGCAAACATGGCTACAGGAGAACCGGTACAGATCGGAGAGGCAGTCGGAATCATTGCTGCTCAGTCTATCGGGGAACCTGGTACACAGCTTACAATGCGTACGTTCCACACAGGTGGTGTGGCCGGCGATGATATCACACAGGGTCTTCCTCGTGTCGAAGAACTTTTTGAGGCAAGAAAACCGAAAGGTCTTGCTATCATCACTGAGTTTGCAGGAACTGCGACAATCCACGACACGAAGAAGAAGAGAGAGATCATTGTTACAAACAATGAGACAGGAGAATCAAAAGCATACCTCATTCCGTACGGATCAAGAATCAAGATCATGGACGGAGCAGAGCTTGGTGCCGGGGATGAACTTACAGAAGGTAGTGTCAACCCGCATGATATCCTGAAGATCAAAGGACTCCGTGCTGTACAGGATTACATGATCCAGGAAGTGCAGAGGGTATACCGTCTCCAGGGTGTAGATATCAACGATAAGCATATCGAAGTTATCGTTCGCCAGATGCTGAAGAAAATCCGCATCGAGGAAAATGGAGATTCCAATTTCCTCCCGGGCACGATGGTAGATGCGCTTGAGTTTGAAGATACAAACCAGAAACTTATTGAAGAAGGAAAAGAGCCGGCTACAGGAGAGCAGGTAATGCTTGGTATCACGAAGGCTGCGCTCGCGACGAATTCCTTCCTGTCAGCAGCCTCCTTCCAGGAGACAACAAAAGTTCTGACAGAGGCAGCTATCAAAGGAAAAGTCGATCCGCTGATCGGTCTGAAAGAAAACGTAATCATCGGTAAACTGATTCCGGTTGGTACAGGTATGAGCAAATACCGCAACATCAAGCTGAATACAGATGCCATGATCGCTGCAAAGAAAGAAGAGGAAGAGCGTCTTCGCAAAGAAGAGGAAGAAGCCCTCAAAGAAGCAGAAGCAGCGGAAGCGGCTGCAAAGGCAAAAGAAGAGTCTGCAGAAGCTGAGGAAAATCTGGAAGCAGGAGAGTCTGAATTTGCAGATATCAACATGGAAGAAGCTGCCGATGAAGACTACGAAGCTGAAATGGCAGAAGAATCAGAGGAGACAACAGAAGAATAAAATTTCGTTTCATAAGTTTACTCAGAAACAGGTGCTGTGCCGAAAGGTATGGTGCCTGTTTTTATGTTGTGATATACTGATTGGAAGAGGAAGAAAATGCAATAACGCAAAAACAATTTACAGGCAAAGCCGTATGGCCAATATACCCACACGGCGGAAAGGAAGGACAGAAGATGAGTCAGTTTCAAGGTGTTACATGGAAGGATATTGAAAAGTTTGACGAGTGCTATGAAAGGCATCCGCTGGGGAGAGCGATGACAAACGCATTGTACAAGCACTCGGTTAAAGATGTGGCGTTTTGTTACGAGTCTTTGGCAGCGTCACAGTTCGCTTTTTCAGTGGATATCCCGACACTTCCGGTAACGAATCAGAAGTCCAGCGGACGATGCTGGATCTTTTCAGCGTTGAATATACTTCGTGAGGAGACGGCAAAGAAGTGTGGCCTCGAAAAGTTTGAACTGTCCCAAAATTACATGGCATTCTGGGACAAATTCGAGAAAGCAAATTATATGCTGGAAAGTGTGATCGCCCTCGCAGACCGACCGACAGATGACCGTTTGCTTTGTCACATCTTATCCATAGGTGTACAGGACGGCGGTCAGTGGGATATGTTCGTGAACCTTGTGGAAAAATATAAGGTAGTTCCGAAAAGTGCTATGGAAGAGACGTACCAGAGCAGTAATACCGCTGAGATGAACAGCCTTTTGAACGCGAGACTCAGACAATGCGCGGCAAAACTTCGCAGGACTGTCCGTGAAGGCGGAGACGCACAGGCAGAAAAGAAACAGATGATGGAAGAAATCTATCGTTTCCTCTGCATGTGTTTTGGTAAACCTCCGAAGACATTTGATTTTGAATATGTGGATAAAGACAAAAAGTACCACATTGCAAGGAATCTGACACCGGAGACATTCTACGAACAGTTCGTAGGGCTCAATCTGAAAGACTATGTAAGCATCATCAATTCCCCTACGGAAGACAAACCGTTTGGGCGAAGCTATACGGTGGATTTCCTTGGAAATGTAGCAGAAGGCGCGCCGGTACGTTACTATAATGTCCCTATGGATACGCTGCGAGACCTGATCATCCGCCAGCTGTCAGACGGACAGCTCGTGTGGTTTGGGAGCGATGTTGGAAAATATGGAGAGCGTGACAGAGGTATATGGAGTACGGAAGCTTATGATTACGAAGGAGCTTTCGACATGGATTTTAATATGACAAAAGGGGACAGCCTCGACTACAGAGAGAGCGCCATGAATCATGCCATGGTTATTACCGGAGTCAATCTCGATGAAGACGGAAAAGCGACAAAGTGGAAAATCCAGAACAGCTGGAGCGAGGAACACGGGGAAAAAGGTTTTTATCAGATGAGCGCGTCATGGTTTGACCGTTTTGTTTACCAGGCAGTCATTCACAAAAAATATCTTACGGAAGAACAGCTAAAAGAAGCAGATCAGGAACCTATCCATTTGTCTGCATGGGATCCGATGGGGACACTGGCAGATTAGCAAATGCACACGGAGTTGATTGACTTTTACCGCCAGGAAGTCTATAATAAATACAGCTAGTTTAATATCATATTGAAAGTGGGGTAATAGCTATGGACCAAACAAAATTAAGCAGAATTTTAACGAAAATGGAAGAGCAGGGAATGCCGCAGATGATCATTTCTGATCCTCCGACAATTTACTACTTAACAGGAAAGTGGATTATTCCAGGGGAAAGAATGCTTGCACTTTACCTGAACGTAAATGGAAATCACAAACTTGTTATCAATAAATTGTTCCCGCAGGAAAAAGACCTGGGAGTAGAACTCGTGTGGTATGATGATGTTGAGGATGCAGTGGAAATTCTGAGCAGATTTGTCGAAAAAGACAAACCGATCGGAATTGACAAAGTATGGCCGGCAAGATTCCTTTTAAGACTTCAGGAATTAGGCGCAGGAAGCAAATTCCTCAATGGTTCCATGATCGTTGACTATGTAAGAATGGTCAAAGATGAACATGAACAGCAGCTCATGAGAGAAGCATCCCTTGCAAACGACAAGATCATGGAAGAACTGATCCCGCTCGTTGTAAAAGGATATACAGAAAAAGAACTGAATGCGAAAGTAAGAGAAATGTACGCTGCAACAGGACATTCAGGAGTATCTTTTGATCCGATCACAGCTTATGGAAAATCAGGCGCTGACCCGCACCATGTAACAGACGACTCAAAAGGAAAACGCGGAGACAGCGTAGTACTTGATATCGGTGGTATCTTAAATGATTACTGCTCAGATATGACAAGAACAGTATTCATCGGAGAAGTATCTGATAAAGCAAGAGAAGTATATGAAATCGTAAAAGAAGCTCAGCAGAGAGGTATCGACGCTGTAAGGCCTGGCGCAAGAATGTGCGATGTTGACCTTGCATGCCGTAACTATATCACAGAAAAAGGATACGGCGAATACTTCACACACAGAACAGGACATTCCATCGGTATGGAAGACCACGAATATGGCGATGTATCTTCTGTAAATGAAGATATCATCCAGGTAGGACAGGTATTCTCTATTGAACCAGGTATCTATCTGATGGACGAAGGCATTGGTGTTCGTATCGAAGACCTTGTAATCGTTACAGAAGACGGATGTGAAGTTCTGAACCACTTTACAAAAGATTTGATCGTAGTACCGGAAGAATAAGACATGTATACATAAGGGGGCGTTTCTAAAAGTCAGGAGATGACTTTGGGGATGCCCTCCCTTTTGATTATAAGAAGAAGTATCGGAACGACTGGCGCAAAGTGCTTGGCTCGACGACAGGCTGGACAGAAAAGCTGCAATGTAGTAGTATTATACCTGTAAAAAACTTCTGCGATCTGCATCATGCAGCTTGACGGAGGGAAAATGCGGAGGTATATGGAATGACGAGAGAACAAGCTTACGAAATTTTGCAGAAATATATGAAGGGACAGCGGTATCTGGAACATTCTTACGCAGTGGAAGCTATCATGCGGGGTGTAGCAGAAAAACTTGCGCCGGATCAGGTGGAGTACTGGGGAATTGTAGGGCTTTTGCATGATCTGGACGAAGAACATTGCGAATGGAAGGAACATCCGGAGACACACGGACCGAAATCAGTGGAGATATTAAAAAGTGAAGGGATCGATGACCCGATACTTTTTGACGCAATCTGTTCCCATAATCCGCAAAGCGGAGTGAAGGCAAAGACGAATCTTCAGTATGCGATCCTTGCATCCGACCCGATGAGCGGATTCTTAAAGGCCATCGCGCAGATTTATCCGGATAAGAAGATTGCAAGCGTAAAGCATAAGTCGGTAACGAAGCGCTTCCGGGAGTTGCGTTTTGCCGCCGGAGCAAATAGAGATTACATGGAAGCTATTGAATTTACAGGAATGAATTTTGATGAGTTCATCGATATTGCCCTTGCATCCATGTGTGCGATCGCAGATAAGATAGGATTATAGAGGAATGATCGTCCAAAATATGCTGAATATGCAGGGGATGATGTTCTTCTTCGTTCTGGTCGGTTTTCTCGTGAGAAGACGGGGAATCGTCGGGATGGAAGGAAGAAAGAACATGGTGGATCTGTGCCTGTACGTGCTCCTGCCGTTTAATATTTTTCACGCGTTTCTTGTACAGACTAAAGATAATGTGTGGAGGCTGGTGCTGATCACAATCCTGCTTTCGGTCCTTTATAATGTAATTTCCGTAGGAGCAGCGTTTCTTCTATATAAGAAGGCAGATGAGACAAAGCGAAAGCCGCTGCGTTACGGTACGATCGTTTCTAACGGGGGTTTTCTGGGGAACCCGGTAATTGAAGGAATATACGGGACAAATGGACTTCTGTATGCGTCTGTCTTTATGCTGCCGGTGCGGATCGTTATGTGGTCGGTGGGCGTGTCCTGTTTTATATCCGGTCAGAAGAAAAACGTCGTGAAAAAAGTAGTAACCCATCCGTGTATTGTAGCCATTTTTCTTGGCCTCATTGCGATGCTGCTCCCAGTTCAATGGCCGATATTTTTCACAACTGCGGTAGGAGGGTTGAGCAGTGCCAACACACCTATGAGCATGATGCTGATCGGCATGATGCTGGCGGAGATGGATCCCAGAGGGCTGATTGACCAGACAATGGTTTTCTACACGTCCGTGCGTCTTGTGATCCTTCCGATGATTTTGTTTGGAGTCACAGCACTTCTCCCGATTCCTTCCATTCTTCGCGGGATTACTGTAATCATGGCAGGAATGCCGGCTCCTGTCACGACAGCGCTTTTGTCATCCAAATATGGGGGAAACGAAAGCTATGCGACTGGTATGATCTTTCTCACGACGCTTGGATCACTTGTGACGCTCCCCCTGTGGTGTCTGATTTTGTCGATCGGATAGAAGGAGATTCGAGGAATCTGTTATGTTTTAGATGGCAATGCGGTATAGTTAGAGAAAAGAAGAAAGAGAGGTTTGGTCAGATGGGAGAAATCAATATCAGAAGGGCAGCTGTAGAAGATGCGGCCAAAATCGTAGAATTTTATAATTACGTAGGTGGGGAGACAAGCTACCTCAGTTTTGAAAAAGACGAGTATCCGATGAATGTGAAGGAACAGGAAGAGGAAATCCGCTCTCTTGAAGGAAATGCTACAAATATTATGCTCCTTGCTATGGACGGCGAAGAAATCGCAGGTATTGCGACGATTCATTCTTCCCACAAGATCAAGGCAAGACATGACGGGGAACTCGGAATTGTGGTAGCAAAGAAATACCAGAATCAGGGAATTGGATCCGAACTCATCCGTCAGCTTATTGAGTGGGCAAAAGGAAACGGTGTGACGACAAGAATCAGCCTGGACACAAGAGCTGATAATGTGATGGCCGTTTCCCTCTATATGAAGTTCGGATTCCAGATAGAAGGATGCCGCAAAAACTCTACACTGCTGAATGGAACATATTATGACCTGTACGTGATGGGAATGATGATCCATTAAAAGCTATGCCAAATGCGGCTTTTATCCGTCTTACACAGACAAGCCTGTGAATCCGGAAAAAAAGCCGCGCATGGCTGAATAGTTGAAAAAAGTCGAGGGAAAGCCTTGACTTTTTTTATTTGGCGTAATACAATTATCTAGCGCGCGTGAAAGTGCGAGTTATTTTCGCGTGCGGAAACATGAAAATGTTTTAAGCAACCTTATTAATTATTCGTAGGAGGTGAAAGGAATGCCAACATTCAATCAGTTAGTAAGAAAAGGACGTGAAACTTCTGTAAAGAAATCTACAGCTCCGGCACTTCAGAAAGGATACAACTCTCTGAAAAAAAGAGCTACAGACACATCTGCACCGCAGAAGAGAGGTGTATGTACAGCAGTTAAGACAGCTACACCTAAAAAACCTAACTCTGCTCTTAGAAAGATCGCCAGAGTTCGTCTGTCTAACGGAATCGAAGTAACAAGCTACATCCCGGGAGAAGGACACAACCTTCAGGAACACAGCGTTGTTCTTATCCGTGGAGGCCGTGTTAAGGACTTACCAGGTACAAGATACCACATCGTTCGTGGTACACTGGATACAGCAGGTGTTGCTAAGAGACGCCAGGCTCGTTCCAAATACGGTGCTAAGAGACCGAAAGACGCAAAGAAATAAGTAAAAGTTAAGTAACAAAATCGTTATCGTATCACAGGACTATGAAGATTAGTAGGTTGCGGATTGACATATATGATGAATATGTCCTGCCGCACGAACGCATTCTGTGAAGCGAGTACTGATGATTTAATCCAATTATGATTAAGGAGGGAAGGACCGTGCCACGTAAAGGACATACTCAGAAAAGAGACGTATTAGCGGATCCATTGTACAATAACAAAGTTGTTACAAAACTTATCAATAACATCATGTTAGATGGTAAGAAAGGTGTAGCACAGAAGATTGTATATGGCGCATTTGAAAGAATCGCTGAGAAAGCTGACAAACCGGCTATCGAAGTATTTGAAGAGGCAATGAACAACATCATGCCTGTACTGGAAGTAAAAGCAAGACGTATCGGTGGAGCAACATACCAGGTACCGATCGAAGTTCGTGCAGACAGAAGACAGGCTTTAGCTCTTCGCTGGTTGACAACATTCTCCCGTAACAGAGGAGAAAAGACAATGGAAGAAAGACTGGCAAACGAAATTCTCGACGCTGCAAACAATACAGGAGCAGCTGTAAAGAGAAAAGAAGATATGCACAAGATGGCAGAAGCAAACAGAGCATTCGCTCACTACCGCTTCTAAGATTCTTGACAGAATCCACATTCTGTTTTGTGAAACAGTCGATCTCATTATTAATAGGAGGAAAAAGTCTTGGCTGGAAGAGAATATCCATTAGAGAGAACAAGAAACATTGGTATCATGGCTCATATCGATGCTGGTAAGACTACACTGACAGAGCGTATTCTTTACTATACCGGTGTTAACTATAAGATCGGTGATACTCACGAAGGTACTGCTACCATGGACTGGATGGAACAGGAACAGGAAAGAGGTATCACGATCACTTCAGCTGCTACAACATGTCACTGGACATTGGAAGAAAAGACAAAACCGAAAAAAGGTGCTCTTGAACACCGTATCAATATCATTGATACTCCGGGACACGTTGACTTTACAGTAGAAGTAGAACGTTCCCTTCGTGTACTTGACGGCGCTGTAGGTGTGTTCTGTGCCAAAGGTGGTGTAGAACCGCAGTCTGAAAACGTATGGCGTCAGGCAGACACATATAACGTACCGCGTATGGCGTTCATCAACAAGATGGACATTCTGGGAGCAGATTTCTACAATGCAGTAGAACAGATCAAAACAAGATTAGGAAAAAATGCAATCTGTCTTCAGCTTCCGATCGGAAAAGAAGACGAATTCAAAGGAATCATCGACCTGATGGAAATGCAGGCTTACATCTACAATGATGATAAGGGCGATGACATCACAGTTTGCGATATTCCAGAAGATATGCAGGATGATGCAGAACTCTATCGTACAGAACTCGTAGAAAAAATCTGTGAGCTTGACGACGATCTGATGATGCAGTACCTGGAAGGCGAAGAGCCGTCCATCGACGAATTAAAAGCAGTATTAAGAAAAGCTACATGCGAATGTCAGGCTATCCCGGTTTGCTGTGGTTCTGCTTACAGAAATAAAGGTGTTCAGAAGCTGCTTGACGCGGTTGTTGAATACATGCCGGCTCCGACAGACATCCCGGCTATCAAGGGTGTTGACGAAGACGGAAACGAAGTAGAGAGACATTCTTCTGATGAAGAACCGTTCTCAGCTCTCGTATTTAAGATCATGACAGACCCGTTCGTAGGTAAGCTTGCTTACTTCCGTGTGTACTCAGGAACAATGAACTCCGGTTCTTACGTTCTGAATGCAACAAAAGGCAAAAAAGAACGTGTCGGACGTATCCTTCAGATGCACGCAAACAAGAGAGAAGAACTTGACAAAGTTTACTCCGGAGATATTGCTGCAGCAATCGGATTCAAATTCTCCACAACAGGAGATACAATCTGTGACGAACAGCATCCGGTAATCCTTGAATCCATGGAATTCCCGGAACCGGTTATCGAGCTTGCTATCGAACCGAAGACAAAAGCTTCCCAGGGCAAACTTGGAGAATCTCTTGCAAAACTTGCAGAAGAAGACCCGACATTCCGTGCTCATACAGACCATGAAACAGGTCAGACGATCATCGCAGGTATGGGAGAACTTCATCTTGAAATCATCGTAGACAGACTTCTTCGTGAATTTAAGGTAGAAGCAAACGTTGGTGCTCCGCAGGTTGCTTACAAAGAATCCTTTACAAAAGCAGTTGATGTGGACAGCAAGTATGCAAAACAGTCCGGTGGTCGTGGACAGTACGGACACTGTAAAGTTAAATTTGAACCAATGGATGTCAATGGAGAAGAAACATACAAATTCGAATCCACAGTTGTTGGTGGTGCTATTCCGAAGGAATACATCCCGGCAGTTGGAGAAGGTATCGAAGAAGCTATGAAGTCCGGTATCCTTGGCGGATTCCCGGTTGTTGGTATCCATGCAAATGTTTACGACGGATCTTACCATGAAGTCGACTCTTCTGAAATGGCATTCCACATTGCAGGATCTCTTGCATTCAAGGATGCTATGTCAAAAGCAGCTCCGGTACTTCTTGAACCTATCATGAAGGTAGAAGTAACGATGCCGGAAGAATACATGGGAGACGTTATCGGAGATATCAACTCCCGTCGTGGACGTATCGAAGGAATGGATGACCTGGGCGGCGGAAAGATCGTACGTGCATATGTACCGCTTTCTGAAATGTTCGGATACTCCACAGATCTTCGTTCCAGAACACAGGGACGTGGTAACTACTCCATGTTCTTCGAAAAATACGAACCAGTACCGAAGAACGTACAGGAAAAAGTATTATCCAATAAAAATGCCTAAAAAGGCTTGAAAATTCGGCAGATTTGAAATATAATCAGATATAGCTGAGTAAACTTTTAAATCAAAAAATTGCCCGTATCCGGGGCAGAATTAAGGAGGACTATTCAAATGGCAAAGGCTAAATTTGAAAGAACAAAACCACATTGTAATATTGGTACAATCGGACACGTTGACCATGGTAAAACAACTTTAACAGCTGCTATCA
>NZ_JBKSWG010000023.1:0-36662 GCF_047234585.1 Sellimonas sp.
AGGCTTTATGCGGCCTTCACGTACTATTTTAATTATGCAACTGTCAAACTCCCGATCTTTTCCAGATCGCTGCCGTGAAATGGATTTGTTGTTTTCATAATAAAATCTCCTTATCGATAAATTTCCCTGCGGGGATTGCAAGATGAAGTCGAATAATGATATAATTTCAATTATAGTATGATTTGCAAAAAATGCAATGCAAGAAGTAGGTGGCAGGCTTGAAAAATAAGATAAAACGATTTTCAAATGGAGATTTTCGGAAAACACAGCCGGATGTTCGGTTTTCAGAGACAAATTTGATCCTTCTGATCGGAGAGGGAGAAGTATATCAGGGGAGCTTTACGATCGAGAGTAAAAACGATGCGGTCGTGAGAGGTCTTGTGTACACTTCTTCGTTCCGGATGAAATTAAAGGAAAGCGGATTCGAGGGAAGCTCGGTAGAGATTTCTTTTACGTACGATGCGAAAGGGCTGGAGCCGGGATATGTCGAAAATGGGTATTTAACTGTTGTCTGCAACGGCGGAGAGTATCGGCTTTCCTTTACAGCGGTTATTGAGCGGCCGTATTTGATGACATCCCATGGAAAAGTGCAGAATATGAAAGATTTTAAACTCCTGGCTATGAAGGATTTTATGGAAGCGCAGCGTCTTTTCCGGTCTATGAGTTTCTATGAGATATTAAGGTATGAGAATCCAAGAGTGGTGGCTCTTTACAATAATATGAGAAAATGGTCTCTGGGCGAGCAGGCGGTAGAGGAATTCCTCGTAGGAATCAAACAGAAAGAATGTCTTTTTCTGTCGCTTTCAGAATATGGCAAAAAATTTGACTGCCCAAATGAAGCCATCCGGGAGAATATTATTATTACAAAAAATACATGGGGCTATATGCCGATTCAGGTTTTTGCGGAAGGTGGGTTTATCCAGATATCCCGAAAAGAATTTTCTACAGATGATTTTCTTGGCAACACATACGGCTTTCCGTATATTATCACACCGCATGCACTGCATGCGGGAAAGAATTTCGGAAGGATCATTTTCCGCACACCGTATGAACAGATCGTATATGAGATTGAGGCATGCCGGGAGGGGGTTCACACTCCGAAGCACGAACAGACTTTTTACCTCTCTCAGATCATCAAAGGATACTTTTCCACTATCACAGGGAAAAGCGACCTCATCAGCTGGGCGGAAGATACGGTACAGCTTGCCGGGCAGATGGAAAATTTGGGGGCAGACTCTCAGTTCTGTTCTCTGATCAAAGCCAATGCTTATCTGGAGAGCGGTCAATCGGAGCAGGCAGCGGAGATACTTGACAATTACAGTTACAGTCGGTTTGATATGGCGAGAAAACCGGAAACAAGTACCTACTATCTGTATCTGAGTGTTCTTCTGAAAAAGAATGCAGGGCAGATCGGACATGTGGCAGAAGAGCTGAGAAAAGTGTATCTGAAGCGCCCTTATATGTGGGGGGTCCTCTGCATGCTCTGTGATATTGATCCGGAATATAAAAACATCACAAGGCGGCTGGCAGCGTTGGAAAAGCACTTCTATGCCAACCGGTCGAGGAACACACTTCTTTATTTCCAGGCATTTAAGTGTTACCGAGAAAATGTTTCCTCCCTTAAAAAACTTGGCATGTTTGAAATCCGTGTGCTTGATTTTGCATCCAGATATGGACTTTTTACAAGAGAACTTGCTCTTTATACGGCTAACCTGGCGGGTCAGCAAAAGGCATATGACAGACATCTTTTCCGTTTGATGGAACGCCTTTACGATGAATACAAGGATCCGATGATCCTCACTGCTATCTGTACACTGCTTATCAAGGGCAATCAGATCAAGGAGGATTGTTTTAAGTGGTATGAGCTTGCTGTACAGCAGGAGATAAAAATCGTACAGCTTTACGAATATTATATGATGACGATCAATGAGTGGAAGATACGCGATCCGCTCCCGAAATCTGTACTCCTTTATTTCATGCATGGAAATACCCTGACTTATGAGAAGACAGCATTTCTTTACGCAAACATTATTCAATTCCAGGAAGAGAGCAGCGACATCTATACATTTTACAGGGATAAGATGGAGTCCTTTGCCTGGGATCAGCTTACGAAGAGACACATCAACGAAGCGCTCCGCATTATCTATAAACGATTCTGTACGGAGAAGGACATGACTCCGGAGAGAATAGATGCTATGAATGACATTTGCCACGCGTATGAGGTAAAGACGAATCTGCCTTTTATGAAGTCGGTAATGGTCATTGAAAAAGACGGAGACATTTATCAGAGAGTAGCTGTGGCAGATGGAAAAGCAAGAATCTTTCTCTATGACAAAGATTCCAGGATCGTGTGGGAATCTTTGAATGGTCGGCATTATACAGATTCAATCCCATATGAGACGACCAGACTTTTCTATGAGATGCGTTTTATGGAACTTTTAAAACAAAAACAGAAAGATAAGGAAAACAAAGAAGAGGTAGAGGAAAAGCCGGAGCTAACCATTTCCAATATCCGGGAATACGGACTGGAAATGTTCGATGAAGAAGATGCGTTCCGCTTTCTGACCAAAAAGATCCGTGAAGAGGGATACGATGAAGAGGAATTCCTTTTGTATCTTTGCTTTGAGATGTTCAGGAGAGGATTATATGACAAAGTAAGCCTTACATACCTTTCCATGTATTATTGCGGCGCTACAAGAGATATGAAAAAGATCTGGCACGCAGCGCGGGAACAAGAAATCGCAACCGATAAGATTGCAGAACGAATCATTACTCAGATGATCTTTTCAGAAAATCTGTTCCAGGAAGAAGAGATTTTTGCAGATTACTGCGCAGGGACAGCATATTTCAGGTTGAAGCGCGCTTACTTAGCTTATATATCCAGAGAGTATCTGCTCCGCGATCGCCTTGTGAAAGAGTGCATTTTTGATATTGTTGCAGCGGAAATAAAGAATGGAGAAGAACTTCCGGATATCTGTAAGATCGCTTATCTGAAATACTATTCAGAACATGATGCGGAAAAAGCATCGGAGGAGATGGTAAAACAGTTTCTGATAGAACTTTGTGAAAAGCAGATTGTATTTCCGTTCTATCTTAAATACAGTGAAAATCTTCTGAGAGAGGTTATGCTGTATGACAAGATCATACTGGAATACCGAGCTCACAGAGACAGCCTTGTGTTTATTGAATATCGGATATGCTATGAAAAGGCGGACAAAAGAGAGCATGTATATCAAAAAGAGATTATGCCTGCTGTGTATGAGGATATTCATGTGATGGAGTTCGTTCTCTATGAGGATGAAAAGATGGAATATCGATTCAAAGAACAGCGGGCGGATGGAAGCGTGTCCGTATCAGATTTCAAAGAATATCGTATACAAAAGGAAGTGCCGGCTTATGGAACATACGGAAGGCTTAACGATATGTCTGAACTTACAAAAGAAGCGCTTGATCAGGCTATGGCAGAGTATATGCGGGAGGAGAAGCTGGCAAGGGAGTTCTTTATGCTATATTAGAAAGGGGGAGAGACGATGGAAAGAAACGGTTATATCATTGGATATGATCTAAATGAAAAAGGGTGTCAGATCAGTTATTACGACGAAGATAAACATGAATTAAAGACACTGGAAGTGGCCGCAGACAATTATCAGATCCCCCTGATGGTGGGGCATTATAAAGAAGCCTGGATGTTTGGTCGGGAAGCACAGCGTGCTGCCATGATGGAGAAGGGATGGGTCGTCTCGGATCTGTATGGAAAAGCACTGCGGCAAGAAAAAGTAGAAAAAGACGGGACAATTTACGAAGCTTCCTGGCTTTTGCAGAAGTTTGTGGAGCTTACGCTCCAGACGTTCCGGAAAAAGAAAATCTCTTATTTGAGCTTTGCGGTACCTTGGATCGATAAAGATGTGAGGACTCTCCTGACAAAGGCCGCTGTAAATGCCGGTGTTGACAAAGATGCTGTGTATGCTATGGATTACAAGGAAAGTTTCTGTTATTACATGCTGTATCAGCCTAAGGAATTGTGGCAGTATGAGTCGGCGCTGTTTTACTGTGACAGAGATAAAATCGAGGCGTATATGCTGAAAAAGCTCAACACAGAGTATCGCAGAGAGCGGGAAAGCTTCATCAGTGTGGAAAAAGTGGCGGAAGCAGAGATGGAAGAACTAAGAGCAGTTTATCCGGTGCTGAATGTTGATAAGGCTAAAAATGCGGATGAACGTTTTAAGCATTTCATCGAAGGGGTATTTGACAAAAAGCATGTCTCCTCTGTTTATCTTACTGGGGAAGGGTTTGAAAATAACTGGTATCCGCATTCGCAGAAAGTGCTCTGCAACGGAAGAAGAGCATTCATGGGAAACAATCTTTACAGCAAAGGGGCGTGCTACTGCGGGCTGAAAAAGCAGACAGGAGACAGCGATGTTCCGACGTATCTCGATGAGACAAAGCTGACAGAACAGATTTGTCTGAAGATGAGGATTGACGGAGAAGATGTCTGGTATCCGGTAGTGGCTTTCGGTTCCCACTGGTATGAAAACGATCAGCATTGGGAAGTTCTTCTGGAAGATACGGATGACATTGAGATACATATTGAATCACTTGTTACCGGGCAGTGGAGAGTGGAGACGGTCTCTTTTGACGGGATGCCGAAGCGGAAAGAATATTCCATGAAGCTGCGAGTACAGACACAGTTTGACAATGAACGCACATGCCGCTTGATTTTCGAGGATGCGGGATTTGGAGAATTCTTTCCGGCAACGGACTTTCGGACGGAAAAAACGATATATCTGGGAGGGACAAATGGGCAGTTTAATTCTTTGTCGTAAAAAGAAGGCCGAACAGCCTTATGAGATTACGAGAATTCACAGGAAAATTTATACGATAGAAGAGTTGTGCTACTATCTTTGCAACAACCTTTATCTGATCGATTATACGATCATGAATGAGAAGATCTGCGAATGGCTGTATCTGGAACTTGATATGAAAGATCTGGCAAAAGAGCTTCTGGAACTGATGCAGCGCCATGGAACCATTGAACAGTTTGTCTTGAAGATTCTCGGATATGCCAAGATCTACACCAAACAGGAGATGGAACATATACAGAATGTGCTGGATCGTCTGAAAAACCAAAAGGAAATTGAGCGCAGGAAGTATAAAGCCGACAACCTTCTGGAGAGTGGAGAATGTGAGGCCGCTATCCTTGTTTATCTGTCAATCCTTCAGGAGAAGAGGGATGAGACGATGGAGAGGTTTTATGGAAAAGTTTACGGCTGCCTGGGAGCGGCCTACGGCAGAGAATTTCTTTATAAGGAATCTGCTGCTATGTACGAGCAGGCATATAAGATTTGTGGAGACGAAACGATGCTCCGGGCATATTTGTATGCATGTTCACGCTATATGACAGAAGAGGATTATCAGGATCTGATTTTGACAAATGAGATGTATCTGTCTGCGGCAGAAGAGATTGAAAATAAGGAAAATGAAACAGAAAGAGAGCAGAAGTCATCCGGCGACAGAACACTTTTGGAAAAATGGAAACGCCAGTACCGCAGGTATCAGTAAGAGAAAACATTGCTTTTCGCTTTTGAGTGTAGTATAGTAGGGATGCACAAAACGAGTTTAATTAAGAAAAGGAGTACGGAAACAGTGAACGACAAATATCAAAGCCCATTATCAGAAAGATATGCAAGTAAAGAAATGCAGTACATTTTTTCTCCGGATATGAAATTTCGCACATGGAGAAAACTCTGGATTGCACTGGCAGAAACAGAAAAAGAACTTGGTCTTCCGATCACAGAAGAACAGATTGAAGAGCTGAAAGCGCACGCTGATGATATCAATTATGACGTGGCAAAAGAAAGAGAGAAGATTGTACGCCATGATGTTATGTCCCATGTTTACGCTTATGGACAGCAGTGCCCGAAAGCTAAAGGAATCATTCATCTGGGAGCGACTTCCTGTTACGTGGGAGACAACACAGATATTATCGTTATGTCTGAAGCGCTGAAGCTTGTGAAAAAGAAACTGGTCAATGTTATCGCAGAACTTGCCAAATTTGCGGACACATACAAGGCGCAGCCGACACTTGCATTTACTCATTTCCAGCCGGCACAGCCAACGACAGTGGGGAAAAGAGCGACACTTTGGCTTCAGGAATTTCTGATGGATCTCGAAGATCTGGAATATGTCAGTGGAACGCTTAAGCTTCTCGGATCAAAAGGTACGACAGGAACGCAGGCAAGCTTTCTGGAACTTTTTGAGGGTGATCAGGAGACGATTGACAAGATTGATCCGATGATCGCTGAGAAGATGGGATTCAAAGCATGTTATCCGGTATCGGGACAGACATATTCGAGAAAAGTGGATACAAGAGTGCTGAATGTCCTTGCAGGAATTGCCGCCAGCGCTCATAAGATGTCCAATGACATTCGGCTCCTTCAGCATCTGAAAGAAGTAGAAGAACCGTTTGAAAAAACACAGATTGGTTCTTCGGCGATGGCTTACAAGAGAAATCCGATGAGAAGTGAACGGATTGCATCCTTATCC
Organism: Sellimonas sp.; assembly: GCF_047234585.1. Lineage (NCBI taxonomy): Bacteria > Bacillati > Bacillota > Clostridia > Lachnospirales > Lachnospiraceae > Sellimonas > Sellimonas sp. Next base: position 6,544 of record NZ_JBKSWG010000023.1, read on the forward strand.
CGTTATGTCATGGTTGATGCACTGAACCCGGCTATCACATCCGCGACTCAGTGGTTTGAAAGAACGTTGGACGATTCCGCGAACAAGCGTCTTTCTGTCCCGGAAGGCTTCCTTGCCATCGATGGTATTCTGGATCTTTGTCTGAACGTTGTAGATGGTCTCGTTGTTTATCCGAAGGTAATTGAAAAACGTCTTATGTCTGAACTTCCGTTTATGGCTACGGAAAATATCATGATGGATGCAGTGAAGGCGGGGGGAGACAGACAGGAACTTCATGAAAGAATTCGAGAGCTTTCCATGGAAGCGGGCCGCAATGTGAAAGAAAAAGGTCTTGACAATAACCTTCTGGAGCTTATCGCTGCCGACCCTGCATTTAACCTCAGCCTGGATGAATTGAAAAAGACCATGGATCCTGCAAGATACACTGGCCGCTCCAAAGAACAGGTGGATGCATTCCTATCAAAGGTTGTAAATCCGGTTCTTGACAAGTACAAAGACACACTTGGAATGAAAGCAGAGATCAATGTATAATGCATCGCGGACGTGTCACAGAACAAATTGATAAAAAAATAGCAAATTGCATAAAAGAAAAATATGTTGCAAAGATTTGAATAAGTAAAACAGGCGCGGATGCCCGATAACAGGGCGTTTCCGGGCTTGTTTTATTTTTTACAAATATGTTACAGGATAAAATTGTGCAATTCCAACAAAATACATATGAAATTCGAAAGATTCTTGTGAAATAGATGAAAAAGTGGTATCATTAATACGTCAGGAATAAATATTCAAAACATCTATAGGAAAAGGAGGGATTGTTGTGGATACGTTAAATAATATCGTACTTACAATTCAAAATTATCTTTCAAACTACATCCTGATCGTAGCGCTTGTTTTTGGAGGCATCTGGTTCTCTATCCGAACTGGTTTTATCCAGGTTCGTGGCTTCACAGAAGGAATGAGGAGAACATTCGGCGGTCTCTTTTCTAAAAAAGGCGAAGCTGGAAAAGACGGTATGAGTTCTTTCCAGGCGCTTGCAACGGCAATCGCTGCACAGGTAGGTACAGGAAATATTGCAGGGGCTGCAACGGCGATCGCAATCGGTGGACCTGGCGCGATTTTCTGGATGTGGGTTGCTGCATTCCTTGGAATGGCAACGATCTACTGTGAAGCTATCATGGCACAGAAATACAAAAAAGTAGGTTCCGATGGAGTAGTAACCGGAGGTCCGGTATACTATATCCGTGCAGCTTTTAAAGGTACGTTCGGAAAAGTACTTGCGGCCATTTTTGCGGTGCTTCTGATCTTTGCCCTTGGATTCATGGGAAATGCAGTACAGTCTAACTCTATCGCATCTTCCTTCCACACAGCATTTGGCATTCCGCAGTGGATCACAGGTGCTGTTGTAGCTGTTGTCTGCCTGTTCATCTTCACAGGCGGTATGAAGAGAATCGCGAAGGTAACAGAATGGATGGTTCCGATCATGGCAGCATTATACATTGTTGGTTCCCTGATCATCATCATCTACAACTGGAGAAATATCCCGACAGCTTTCTATGAAATTTTCGTGGGAGCATTCGCACCGCAATCAATTGCCGGAGGAGCTGTCGGAGCAACGATCAAACTTGCCATCACAAAAGGTGTTGCAAGAGGTCTTTTCTCCAACGAAGCTGGTATGGGTTCCACTCCGCACGCACACGCAGTTGCAAAAGTAGATCATCCAGTACAACAGGGATTTGTAGCCATGACTGGTGTATTTATCGATACATTCATCGTTTTAACAATGACAGCGCTTGTTATCGTGACGACACGTGCACTTCCGGAATCATACGCTGTTGTCGATGGAGGTTACACTGGAGCCGAACTGAGCCAGTTTGCTTATTCTCTGGTGTATGGGAAATTTGGAGAGATCTTTATAGCGATCTGTATGTTCTTCTTCGCATCCTCCACGATCATTGGATGGTATTTCTTTGGCGAAGCAAACATCAAATATCTGTTTGGACCAAAAGCGGTTCCGATTTATGCAGTGCTTGTGTGCGTCTGTGTAGTGCTCGGATCACTTGCACAGGTAGACCTTGTATGGAATATGGCAGACTGCTTCAACAGTATGATGGTTGTACCGAATATTATTGCTCTGTTTGCTCTTAGCGGTATGATCAAGAAAGTTCATGATGACTACTTTAAGAACTTCCTGCCGAAGCATCCGGAGTTACAGAAAAAGAAAAGTAAGTAAGTCTAAGCAATCAGTATGACGAGGCGTGATTACTTATAGAAAAAAACTATGTGCAATTTTGATAAAAAGCTGGCAATCTATAAATAATTATGATATACTTTAAACAGATTTGTGAAGGACACATATGATTATAAAAAATGAATAGTGGGATGATTTTTCCTGCGAGAGAGTTCACTTCAAGAACCGCCGAAGATGCAAGCCTTTGTATGAAAAGGTGAAACTTTCAGGCAAAAGGATCGGGGAAAGGACCACACTCTGAATCATGTATAGTTTCATTAAATCAGAACGTACATAAGACAGAAGGGCGGCCTTGAGTTCAGCAGTTTGCGGAACCAAAGCCGCCTTTTTTACAGGAAGAGAGTATGAAGAAAGATTTTAGAATCATTACAAACAATCCGCTTGTCCTGGAAAAACTTGGGGATGAGTATCAAGTGGAATATTATGAAATTTCCTATGAAGATGTTTTGGAAAAAGTCAGAGATGAGGTGTACAAGGGGTATCGTCTCCTTACCCATCCGTTATCCGGAAGCGTAAAACCAAATGAGACGCCTTACAAATCGGTCATGGTATCGGTTTCTAAGAGCGGGGCAGATCCGGATGGAATGAAAATTATTGAAAATGCGATTGCAGCCTGCAAAAAGTTCGAGTTTAAGTCGGATAAATACAAACCGCAGGTTTATGAGGATTTCAGACTGATTGATTATACACTGATATCCAGCGCGCTCCCGTCAGCGGAAGCGTGGTAAGACAACGGCTATAAAGTACAAGGTGTACTTTGGGGCATACAATTCACATTTTAGAAGGAGGGAATTACAGTGAAATTAGAAGTGGGTCACATTTTTATTAAGGACATCCAGTTTGGTGCTGAATCCAAAATTGAAGACGGTGTTCTTTATGTATCCGAAGAAGCTGTAAAAGAAGTTGTCCTTGAGGACGAGCACATTGCAAGTGTAAAATTTGATATCGCAAGACCAGGAGAAAGTGTAAGAATCACTCCGGTTAAAGATGTTATTGAACCTCGTGTCAAAGTAGAAGGAAGAGGAGGAGTTTTCCCGGGCGTTATCTCTAAAGTTGACACAGTAGGAGAAGGAAAAACATATGCGTTAAAAGGAATGGCTGTTGTTACAGCAGGTAAGATCGTCGGATTCCAGGAAGGTATCATTGATATGACAGGTCCTGGAGCAGACTACACACCATTCTCCAAACTGAATAACCTTGTTGTTGTATGTGAACCGGTTGAAGGAATCAAACAGCACGACTATGAAAAAGCAGTTCGCTTTGCTGGTTTCCGTGTAGCTGTATATCTTGGAGAACTTGCAAGAAATCTCACACCGGATGAAACAAAAGTATACGAAACATACGGAATCAAAGAAGGAATGGAAAAACTTCCGGGACTTCCGAGAGTAGCATATGTTCAGATGCTTCAGAGTCAGGGACTTCTGCATGATACATATGTTTACGGAGTGGATGCAAAGAAAACTCTTTCTACGATCATCAATCCGACAGAAGTAATGGACGGAGCAATCGTTTCCGGTAACTGTGTATCTGCATGTGATAAGAACCCTACATATGTTCACGAAAACAATCCGGTTGTTCACGATCTGTTCGAAGAACATGGAAAGACAATCAACTTTGTATGTCAGATTCTTACAAACGAAAACGTTTATCTTGCAGATAAACAGCGCTCCTCAGACTGGACAGCAAAACTTTGCCGTCTTCTTGATCTGGATGCTGTCATCGTATCTCAGGAAGGATTCGGTAACCCGGATACAGACCTTATCATGAACTGCAAGAAGATCGAAGCAGAAGGTGTGAAGACTGTCATCATCACAGACGAATATGCAGGACGCGATGGAAAATCCCAGTCACTTGCTGACGCTGATGCAGCCGCTGACGCTGTTGTAACAGGTGGTAATGCAAACCAGGTAATCGTACTTCCGAAACTTGACAAAGTCATCGGAACACTGGATTATGTAAACACGATCGCTGGTGGTAACGAACACAGCTTACGTGAAGACGGAACGATCGAAGTAGAAATCCAGGCAATTACAGGTGCAACAAACGAAACAGGATTTGGTTACTTAAGCGCCAGATAGTGAAGGAGGAAGAAAAGGATGTTAAAAGTAGTTCATTATATCAATCAGTTCTTCGCTAATATTGGTGGAGAAGAAAAAGCTGATTACCCGGTAGAAGTTCGCGAAGGCGAAGTTGTCGGACCAGGTATGGCATTTAAACAGGCATTCGGAGAAGAAGCAGAAATCGTTGCAACAATCATCTGCGGTGACTCTTATTTCAACGAAAACCTTGACAAAGCAAAAGCTGAAATTCTTGAAGTTGTAAAGAAATACAGCCCGGACGTATTCGTAGCTGGACCGGCATTCAACGCTGGACGTTACGGAGTGGCATGTGGAACAATCTGCGACGCAGTTCAGGAAGAACTTGGTATTCCGGCTGTTACAGGTATGTATACAGAAAACCCAGGTGCAGACATGTTCAAGAACAAAGTCTACACAGTATCTACAAAGAACTCTGCAGCAGGTATGAGAGGCGCGGTTTCCAAGATGGCTCCATTAGCTCTCAAACTTGCTAAGAAAGAAGCAATCGGCGCTTCCTGCCAGGAAGGATATATGCCGAATGGTGTTCGTGTGAACTTCTTCGAAGAAGAAAGAGGATCCAAACGTGCTGTTAAGATGCTTCTTAAGAAATTAGCAGACAAGCCGTTCGAGACAGAGTACCCGATGCCGACATTCGACAGAGTTGCTCCGAACCCGGCTGTAAAAGATCTCTCCAAAGCTACGATCGCTCTTGTTACATCTGGCGGTATCGTACCGAAAGGAAATCCGGACCACATCGAAAGCTCCAACGCTTCCAAATACGGCGAATACAGCATCGCTGGTGTGGATGATCTTACAGAAGAAACATTTGAAACAGCTCACGGTGGATATGACCCGGTATATGCAAACGAAGATGCAGACCGCGTACTTCCGGTAGACGTTCTCCGTGAAATGGAAAAAGAAGGAAAGATCGGAAAACTGTATGACAAATTCTATACAACAGTAGGTAACGGAACAGCCGTTGCTTCTGCGAAAGCATTTGCTGAAGAATTTGCTCCGAAGATGAAAGCAGACGGAGTAGATGCAGTTATCTTAACCTCTACATGAGGTACCTGTACGCGTTGCGGTGCAACGCTCGTTAAAGGTATCGAAGCAGCTGGACTTCCGGTTGTTCATATCTGTACTGTAACACCAATCTCCATGACAGTTGGTGCCAACAGAATCGTACCGGCTATTGCCATCCCTCATCCGCTTGGTAATCCGGCACTTACAAAAGAAGAAGAATACGAGCTTCGTAAAGGCATCGTAGAAAAAGCACTGAATGCTTTGACTACAGAAGTAGAAGATCAGACAATCTTCGATAACTAAGCCAAAGAGGACTCTTTTCTGACGTCATGTGGAAATAGGCATACAGGCGGAACCCCTGCCTGTATGCTGAAGATAAAGACTAAAAAGAAAGAAGGAGTAAAGCGTTATGAGCAAAATTTATGACGTAATTATCCTGGGAGCAGGACCGGCAGGTTTGGCTGCAGGACTGTATGCAGGAAGAAGCCGTCTGTCTACCCTCATCATCGAAAAAGGTAAAGACGGCGGACAGATTGCAATCACGGATGAAATCGAAAACTATCCGGGACAGATTGTAGAAGGTGAAAGCGGACCTTCTTTAATTGCGAGAATGACAGAACAGGTTGAAAAATTCGGAGCTGAAAGAGTGACAGATGTAATCAATTCTGTTGAGCTGGAAGGCGAAGTAAAGAAACTGAAAAGTGCCAAGGCAGAATATCTTGGAAAGACAGTTATTATCGCAACAGGTGCTTTTGCACGTCCGATTGGATGTAAAGGCGAAAAAGAATTTATGGGCAAAGGTGTTTCCTATTGCGCAACATGCGATGCAAACTTCTTTGAAGACTTCGAAGTGTTTGTAGTCGGCGGCGGAGATTCTGCTGTTGAGGAAGCTATGTATCTGACAAAATTCGCAAGAAAAGTCACAATTATCCACAGACGTGACGAACTTCGTGCAGCGAAGTCCATTCAGGAAAAAGCGTTTAAAAATGACAAACTCCATTTCTTATGGGATACAGTAGTAGAAGAACTCGACGGAGACGGAATTCTTTCTTCCATGGTTGTTAAGAACGTGAAGACAGGCGAACTTACAACGATTGAAGCTGACGAAGAAGACGGAATGTTCGGTGTGTTTGGATTTATCGGAACAATCCCGAATTCCAAAATTTTCGAAGGAATCATCGACATGGATGAAAGAGGATATATCAAAGGCGATGAAAATATGCACACAAACATCCCAGGTGTATTTGTTGCCGGAGATGTACGTATCAAGAGCTTACGCCAGGTTGTAACAGCAGCTGCAGACGGAGCGATCGCTGCTACACAGGCAGAAAAATATATTAACGAATAATCTTTTATAAGGAGGAGTTTTTAACAATGTTAGAAGTAGATAAGAATACATTTGGACCAGAAGTTCTGGAAGCTGAAGGATATGTTTTAGTTGACTTTTTCGGAGACGGATGCGTTCCGTGTCAGGCTCTGATGCCGCACATTCATGCATACGCTGAAAAATACGGCGATAAGATCAAATTCACATCCTTAAACACAACAAAAGCACGTCGTCTTGCTATCGGACAGAAGATCTTAGGTCTTCCGGTTATCGCTATCTACAAAGGCGGCGAAAAGGTAGAAGAACTGGTTAAAGAAGACGCTACTCCGGAAGCAGTAGAAGAAATGATCAAAAAATACTACGCTTAAGGAAAAGCATAACAATGCGTAATTGCCCTATGGGCTTTACGGAGGGCATGCCAGTGTCCTCGGATAAAAGTATCTGAAAACATATATTATTAAAATGAAGGGAAGGAGGAAAAACATCATGGCAATTTTAGAAGGTAAAAAAGTCATTATTATTGGCGACCGTGATGGTGTTCCGGGACCGGCTATCGCAGAATGCGTAAAGACAGCCGGAGGAGAAATTGTTTTTTCTTCAACAGAATGTTTCGTCTGAACGAGCGCAGGCGCAATGGATCTTGAGAATCAGAAGAGGGTTAAAGAATTCGCAGATGAATTCGGCGCAGAAAACCTTGTAGTAGTACTTGGTGCTGCTGAAGGTGAAGCTGCTGGTCTTGCAGCTGAAACTGTAACAGCAGGTGACCCGACATTCGCAGGTCCATTGACAGGGGTCCAGCTTGGACTCACGACATATCACGTATGTGAACCAGAATTAAAAGCAGAGTTTGATGAAGCTGTTTATGATGAACAGGTAGGAATGATGGAAATGGTACTGGACGTTGATGATATCGTCAGCGAAATGTCCGCTATCCGTGACGAATTCTGCAAATACTTATAAGAAGAATCTGAAGATTTCGGATTCCATGAGGCGGTGGGCGGAATGAGTCCGCCGCCTTTTATCTTCAAAGAAAGGGTGGACACTAACAATGAACAGTGTAATCAAAGGAGCAAGCTATGTATTAGTACATACTCCTGAAATGGTAGTATACAACGGAACAACACAGACAACAGAAAGAGTTGTTAATCCGGAATCAGAATATTTGAAAGAATTAAGAGGCCATCTTCGCTCTTATGAAGATTGCGTAAATTATTGGCCGAACCAGGTATACATCGGAAATGCCCATCCGGATGAACTGGCACAGGTAGAATTCCCTTATTTTGATAAGAAAAAAGAAGGAGCAGAAAGATACGGAAAATACGGCGAAATTATGCCTGAAGAAGAATTCCTTCTTTTAGTTCAGGCTTGCGACATGTTCGAAGTTGTAAAACTGGACAAGAATTTCGTAAGTGCACATAAAGATGCATTTGCTGCAGATCCGATCATCACGGAAGATATCGTCTCCAAGATTGAAGAAGGATATGAACTTGATGAAATTAAGCATTTTATCGAAAATGAACATGCAGAAGGATTATATCACAACAATGAGCTTGTTGGATGTGTGAGAACAGCTCATGATATCGACGTAAACCTTTCCGCTCATGTAATGCATGAAAACCTGATGAGCAAAGCTTCCAGCGTACTTGCTCTTTTATATGCCGTAAGAAATGCAGGTATCAATAAAGAAGACGTAGAATACGTAATCGACTGTGCAGAAGAAGCATGTGGAGATATGAACCAGAGAGGTGGCGGTAACTTCGCAAAAGCTGCCGCAGAAGTAGCTGGACTCGTGTCTGCTACAGGTTCTGACTCCAGAGGATTCTGTGCCGGACCTACACACGCTCTGATCGAAGCAGCTGCACTCGTAAAATCTGGTGCTTACAAGACAGTTGTCGTAACTGCTGGAGGATGTACAGCAAAATTAGGTATGAACGGTAAAGACCACGTAAAGAAAGGCCTTCCGATCCTGGAAGACTGCCTTGGTGGATTCGCAGTAGTTATCTCTGAAAATGACGGAGTAAACCCGGAAATCAACCTGGATGTACTTGGACGTCATACAGTAGGTACAGGATCTGCTCCGCAGGCTGTAATCGGAAGTCTTGTTACAGATCCTCTTGACAGAGTAGGCTGGAAAGTAACAGATATCGATAAATTCTCACCGGAAATGCAGAATCCGGATATCACAAAACCGGCTGGAGCAGGAGATGTTCCGCTTGCTAACTACAAGATGATCGGTGCTCTCGCAGTAAAACGCGGTGATATCGACAGAAAAGAACTCCCGGATTTCATTCAGAAACACGGACTTACAGGATGGGCTCCGACACAGGGACATATTCCTTCAGGTGTTCCGTACATCGGAGTTGCACGTGAAGATATCCTGGCTGGAAACATTAAGAAAGCAATGATCATCGGTAAAGGAAGTCTCTTCCTTGGACGTATGACAAACCTGTTCGATGGTGTATCTTTTGTGATCCAGGCAAACGAAGGAAACGATGCTGCCGGAACAGTATCTGAAGAAGAAGTAAAAGGCCTGATCGCAAAAGCAATGAAAGAATTCGCTGAAACTCTGATGGCAGAATAGTGAGGTGGAGAAAATGGCAAGTAGTATCGAAAAAATGATTGCCTCTACCTTCATGGAAATGGCGCAGGGTCTGGAAAGCGGACAGTATGGAAAGCGCCCGAAGATCGCTCTTACCGGAATGGGAAGCGAACATGGCGAAGAAAATTCCATGCAGGCAGCGGTAATGGCTGCAAAACAGGGTGTTGATGTATACTACATCGGTACACTGGAAGCAGAAGGAGTAACAACGATCAAAGTGGCTGACGATGAAGAAGGCCATAAAAAGATGGAAGACATGCTGAAAAATAAGGAAGTAGACGGAGCTGTAACAATGCATTTCCCATTCCCGATCGGCGTGTCAACAGTAGGACGCGTTGTTACACCAGCAAGGGGCAAAGAAATGTTCATCGCAAATACGACTGGTACATCCAGTACAGATCGTATCGAAGGAATGATCAAAAATGCTGTTTACGGGGTAATCACAGCAAAGGCATGCGGAATCAAAAAACCTACAGTAGGTATTTTGAATGTGGATGGTGCCCGTCAGACAGAAAAAGCCCTGAAAGAACTGAAAGAAAAAGGTTATGATATTGAATTCGCTGAATCCGGACGTGCGGACGGCGGATGTGTAATGCGTGGAAATGATGTGCTTCAGGCATCTCCGGATATCCTTGTAACGGATTCCCTGACAGGAAACATTCTTGTAAAGATGCTTTCTTCTTTCAACACTGGAGGAAGTTTTGAAGCAACAGGTTACGGATACGGACCTGGAATCGGCGAAGGCTACGAAGAATTAGTTATGATCGTCTCCCGTGCTTCCGGAGCACCGGTCATAGCAAATGCAATTTGCTATGCTGCAGAACTTGTTCGCAACAAGGTGTTTGAAGTGGCAAAAGCAGAATTCGCAGAAGTAAAGAAAGCTGGATTCAGTGAAGTTCTGGCTGCATATAAGACGGTTGCAAAACCGGCTGCAGCTGAAGAAGAAGTAAAAGAACCTCCAAAGGAAATCGTGACAGCACAGATTGCAGGTATCGAAGTTATGGATCTTGATGATGCGGTACGTGTACTTTGGAAGATCAATATCTATGCTGAAAGCGGAATGGGATGTACAGGACCGATCATTCGTGTATCTGAAGCAAACCTTTCCAAAGCAGAAGAAGAATTAAAGAAAGCTGGATATATCAACTAATCCGCAAGAGGATTAAGAGAAGATCCACAATCTCCCCGGCACAGGAATACACCTGGCCGGGGAGATTGCGTTTTTGGAATTATACTTTTGTATGAAGCAGCGAGACTGCTTCAAAGAAGATTGAACAAGTGGGTTGATTTTTTGCGGAAGAAATAGTATGATGTCTCATGGAAATATGATATACTAGGAAAAGGTATGAGAGGGATGGACTATAAATTGCTGATGGATACGGCCATGCTGGCCGGAAAACTGATGCTTCAAAGTGGGGCGGAGACATATCGCGTGGAGGATACTATGCACCATATTCTGAAGACATCCAACCTGGAAAAGACAGAGATACTTGTCATTATGACAGGGATCAGCGCATCAATCAGTGGGGAAGATGTGGCCCCGATCAGTATGGCGCAGCGTGTGGACACAAGAAGTACAAATCTCAGCGTGATCGAGCAGATCAATCACATTTCAAGAAGATACTGTGCTGGGGAGCTTTCTCTGGACGAGGCATATTGTCTTTTAAACGATGTGAAGTCGGTTACATACCCAAGGTGGGTTTCGATCCTTGCTCCCACGGGAGTAGCGATTGGATTTACTGTCTTTTTTGACGGCACATACTATGATGTGCTGGCTACTATTATTGTAGGAATTTTTCTTTCCGGGATTATGCTGGCCGGGAAAGGAGCCGGAATACCGGATTTGATTCTTGACATTTTAAATGCCGTCAGTGTGGGGATTGCGGCTCTCGTGATGAAACGCATTATGGGGGATGTAATGAATCTGGATACCGTCATTATCGGTTCTATCATGCCCCTTGTGCCTGGCGTAGCTATTACAAATGCGGTAAGAGATACCTTCCAGGGAGATTATATATCGGGATGTGCCAGACTTTTGGAAGCATTTCTGAAGGCGGCCTTTGTTGCCCTGGGAATTGGGATTGCCTTGTCTGTTTTTGGAGAATTCATAACAGGAGGAATCGTATGACGGAAGTATTTATAAAAACGATCGGTGTTTTCGTAGCCGTGTATTCATATGCTATTATGATTAATTCGCCCACAAAATATCTCATCTGGGCCGGAGTATCCGGCGCTGTATCTGGATTTGTATATTTTATCTGCACGGCTGGCCAGATAGACGTTGTAATTGCCACATTTTGGTCCGCACTTACAGCAGGTTTGATCTCCCATATTTTCGCCAGGATCTTGAAGACGCCGGTAACAATGTTTTTGATCGGTGGGATACTTCCTACTGTACCAGGCAACGGGATCTATCAGATCATGCACCATATACTGGAAAATGACAGGGCGATGGCAAGCTATTATTTGGCTCAGACGCTTGAAATCGCAGGTGCGATCGCACTTGCTGTTTTTCTGATGGATACATTTTTCAGAATATTCCGCAGGGGAGACTGGAAGCAGGATTCCCTTAGATATATACGAAAAGGAGAAAGGAAGAAGTAAGCTATGGGTGTAAGCATCATTTTTGGTATTTTGTCCATTGTAGTTTTTACAGTTGCCACGGTCATGCTGATAAACGGAAAAGCATTGGATCTGGTACCCGGATACAGTGAGATGAGCAAAAAAGAAAAAGAAAACCTGGACAAAAAGAAATTTGGGAGAAAGCTCGGCATTCCGATGGCTGTCGTAGACATTGTTATGATCGTACTGCTTAGCATTTCCTTTTTTTCAGATTCTGAGACTCTCAAATCATATGCTGGATACGGCATGTTAGTCGTGCTGTTTGTAAGTCTGATCATAAGAGATTTTACAAAATTTACGGATAATGGAAAGAGACGCTAAACAGCGGTTATGATAAAAAAATATAGAAACAGGAGAAAAGAGATATGAGTAAAGTGAGAACAAGATTTGCACCAAGTCCGACAGGAAGAATGCATGTCGGAAATTTGAGAACAGCACTGTATGCGTATCTGATAGCGAAACACGAAGACGGAGATTTCATGCTTCGTATTGAAGATACAGATCAGGAACGTTTTGTGGAGGGCGCTCTGGAGATTATCTACCGCACGCTGGAAAAGACAGGCCTTATCCACGACGAAGGGCCGGACAAGGACGGCGGTTACGGGCCATATGTGCAGAGCGAGCGAAATAAGAGTGGCCTGTATCTGAAATACGCAAAACAGCTTATCGAGCAAGGCGACGCATACTATTGCTTCTGTGACAAGGAACGCTTGGATTCCTTAAAAACATCTGTGTCAGAAAGTGGAACGGAGATCCGTGTATACGATAAACATTGCCTGCATCTTAGCAAAGAAGAAGTGGAAGCGAATCTGGCAGCCGGCAAACCGTATGTCATCCGCATCAACATGCCGACAGAAGGCACGACAACATTCCACGATGATATCTATGGAGATATCACTGTAGATAATGCAGAGTTGGATGATATGATCCTCATCAAATCCGACGGATATCCGACATACAATTTTGCGAATGTCGTAGACGACCATCTGATGAATATCACACATGTCGTAAGAGGAAATGAATATCTTTCTTCTGCGCCAAAGTACAATCGCCTGTATGAAGCATTTGGATGGGAGCCTCCGGTGTATGTGCACTGTCCGCTCATTACAGATGAAAATCACAAAAAGCTCAGCAAACGCTGCGGCCATTCTTCATATGAGGATCTGCTGGAACAGGGTTTTATTTCCGAGGCTATCGTTAATTATGTGGCGCTTCTTGGATGGTGTCCATCTGATAACCAGGAAATTTTCAGCCTGGAGGAGCTTGTAAAGGCTTTCGATTATCATCATATGAGCAAATCCCCGGCGGTATTTGATGTTCAGAAACTGAAATGGATGAACGGGGAATATATGAAGATGATGGAGTTCGACCGTTTCTTTGAGATGGCTGAGCCATATATCCGCGAAGTAGTGACAAAAGACTATGATCTGAAGAAAATTGCTGCTCTCGTAAAGACGAGGATAGAAGTGTTCCCTGATATCAGAGAACAGATTGATTTCTTTGAGGAACTTCCAGAATACGATACAGCCATGTACACTCATAAAAAGATGAAAACGACAGAGGAGACATCACTTGAAGTATTAAAAGAACTGCTCCCAATACTGGAAAAGCAGGAAGATTACAGCAATGATGCGCTGTTTGCCGTGCTGAAAGACTATGTGGCGGACAAAGGATGCAAAAATGGATATGTGATGTGGCCGGTTCGTACTGCGGTGTCCGGAAAGCAAAATACACCGGGAGGAGCCACAGAAATCATGGAAATCATCGGAAAAGAAGAATCTCTAAGAAGAATCCGAAAGGGAATCGAATTGTTGGAGAAATAATATATGACAGAAAAAATCGGCGGGGGAACAAAACCCCCGCTTTCCACTTATAACGAAGAACAAAGGCGGGCGATTGCCCACAAAAACGGACCGTGTATGGTTTTGGCAGGTCCTGGTTCCGGAAAGACAACAGTTATTACCGGCAGAATCTGCGAAATGATCGAGACACATCACATACCGCCGGAAGAAATCCTCGTGATCACATTTACGAAATATGCCGTAAAGGAAATGAAGGAACGTTTCCGAAAGACAGAAATCCATGGGGCGGGATCAGTAACATTCGGCACATTCCACGGGATTTATTACGGTATGCTCCGGCAGGTCTATGATTTGTGCGCGGAGCAGATTTTGAGGGAAGATGAGCAAAGTACTATCGCAGAAGCAGCTGTGAAAGATGTGGAACGGACAAACGGAACAAGGATAGGCGATAAAGATGTACTGCTGATGATCGGGAAAGTCAAGAATAATGGCGGATTCCAGGGTATAACGCAGGATCCGGAAGACCGTCAGGTTTATCACGCGTATGAAAAGAGAAAAAAAGCGGCCGGAAAGATTGATTTTGACGACATGCTGCTTTTGATCTATCAGCTGTTTCAAAAGCGGCCGGATATTCTGAAAAAATGGCAGGAACGATACCGATATATTCTTATCGATGAATTTCAGGATTGCAGCAGGATTCAGTATGAAATTGTGAAGATGCTGGCCGGACAAAGGAGGAATATTTTTGTAGTCGGAGACGACGACCAGTCTATCTACGGATTCCGGGGGGCATCTCCGGCTATCATGAAACATTTTTCCGAAGATTATCCGGAAGCGAAGATTGTACGTCTGGAGATCAATTACCGAAGTGCCGCCCACATTGTAGCTGCATCTGGAAAAGTAATCAAGAACAATAAAAATCGGTTTCCAAAAGATCTGCGGGCAGTACACGACAAGGGTAAACCGGTTCATGTGCAGGAAGTGTACGATATGGCGGAGGAAGCGGACTATGTTGCAGCTGCGGTAAAAGAAAAACTAAAATCCGGAGTATTGCCGGAGGAGATTGCCGTGATCTTTCGGACAACACAGGATGCTGCCATGACCATGTCTGCTTTTATGAACTACAGCATTCCTTTTTTTATGAAAGAGAAAGCATTTCACCTATATGAACATTTCATTGCGGAAGATATAAAAGCATATTTCCGCATCGCCCAGGGAATTCGGCAAAGGAACGACTTCCTCCGAGTCATAAACAGGCCAAATCGCTATATCAGCAGGACAGCGTTAGAAAAGGAGCGGACAGATTTTGAGGACTTAAGGACGTTTTACTGTGATAAGGAGTGGATGATCGACCGGATCGATCAGATGGAGGAAGATATCCGAGAGATAGCTAAGATGACGCCTTATGCGGCCTTTCAGTATCTGAGAAAGAAAACAGGTTACCAGGAATTTTTGTGTGAGTATGCAAAAGAAAAAAATCTGGAACAGAGCGATCTTCTGGGAATTATGGACGAGATTGCCGAGAGTATGAAGAAAAAAGAATCTTTGCAGGAATGGATCAAGTATACAGATGTCTATACAAACCATCTGAAAGAAATGGAAAAAGAAGATCGCTTTACAGAAGGGAAGGTAGCCTTTCTCACGATGCACGGTGCAAAAGGACTTGAATACCGGTTTGTCTATCTCATTGAAGCAGAAGAAGGGATCGTACCACACCGGAAGGCCATCAGGGATGGGGAGACGGAAGAGGAGAGGCGGCTTTTTTATGTGGCCATGACAAGGGCAAAAGAGCAGCTTACAATATCTTATGTCAGACAAAAAAACGGGAAAGATGTCCATCCTTCCCGCTTTGTCCAAGAACTCTTTACTCCTCTTCATCCTCGAGCATCTCGTTAAATTCCTGCTCATCAAGCCATTCGTCAAATGCTTCTGCCGCTGCATCGTACTCATCATCATCTTCGATGTTGGAAAGGCTTGGCTCGTCGTCAATCTCTTCATATCGGTAGATATAAACTTCGCCGTCCTCGTTTGCCTCTCCGTCTTCAGTTAATGGAAGAAGAGCAATGTATTCCTGCTCTCCAACAGAATAGATAGTGAGAACTTCACACTCCAGCTCTTCGTCATTGTCCAGTGTAAGGGTAACGGTTACATTCTGTTCGTCCATAATGATACTCTCCTTTGTGTTCATACGCCTTCTGTACTGATTGTTACAGATGCTAATTTTACTCTAGCAGACTACGGCAAAAAAAGCAAGCAGAATCATGGAAAAGCAGGAGGTTTGGAAAACTATTGACATAGTGTGTGCAGAAAAGTTAAAATTAAAATATGACAGACAGAAACGGGAGGAAATCAGAATGAAATTCAAAAGATTGACGGCTGTATTCCTTGTGATACTCCTTATGTTTAGCCTTGCGGCCTGTAAAAAGCCGGCAGGAGGGAGCCCGGAAGACAATCCGGTAAAGGAAGAGTCCGAGGAAGAAGAGACTGAGATGACCGCATATAAATTCGGATTTTCGGGTATCACAATGGAGAATCCGTATTATACTACGCTGGAAGCTTCTATCAGAGAAGATATCGAAGGGGAAGGCAGCACTTTGATCACAAAGGATCCAAGAGGAGATGCCAATAAACAGATCCAGCAGATCCGTGAAATGATATCAGACGGGATTCAGGCCATTTTTCTCTGTCCGGTGGACTGGGAGGTCATTACACCGGTTGTGAAAGAATTGAGAGAGGCGGATATTCGAATTATTAATCTGGACACACAGGTACAAAATATTGATGATGTAGATGCCTATGTGGGATCGGATAATTACAAGGCAGGACAGATCTGCGGGGAGAAACTGATCGAGACTTACCCTGAAGGCGGAAAAGTTGTGATATTGGAATGTACGACACAGAATTCCATCAACAGCCGAATTACCGGATTTGAGGAGACGATAGCTGGCAAAGGGTTTGAGGTAGTGGCCCGGGCAGATGCTTCCGGGTCAAAAGAAAATGCCAAGACGGAAATGGCCAAGATCCTGCGTAATCAGCCTGAAATCACAGCCGTCATGTGTGGAAATGATCAGATGGCTTTGGGCGCTATGGAAGCCGCAGAAGAGATGAAGAGAACAGATTTGAAGATTTACGGGGTGGATGGATCCCCGGATCTGAAAAGAGAGCTGAAAGAGAAAAATACGCTGATCGCAGGAAGCGCTGCACAATCGCCCATCAACATCGGGAAAGCTGCGGCCAAAGTGGCTCTCCAGATCATGAATGGAGAAGACTATGAAGAAGAAACGCTGGAAGATGTATTGTTTATCGATCAGAGCAATATAGATATGTACGGCGTGGATGGATGGCAGTAGCTGTCAATCAGAAAGGATGGGAAAATGAATCATACAACAGAAAAACCGGCACCGGCTGGAGTCGTGTGGCTGGACGAAGGGGTGGAGTTTTCGGTAGCGATACCCAGAGGGAAACGATGTGTTCTGAATCTGTACAGGAGTAAAAAGGAAAGACCATACCGTTCCATTGAGATGAAGGAGGATATTTTATACGGAGATATCCGATCTTCAGGTCTGCAGAAAGGAATCCGAGAAGGGGACGAATATCTGTATCTGATAGATGGAGAGGATGTTGTGGATCCATATGCACATATGGTCTGCCGTTACAAAGACGACACGTCCGGAAGTACACAGTCAAAAGAGCGCGGAGTGCTCGTGTCCCCGGACTTCGACTGGGAGGGGGACAGGCCGCTTTGCTTACCGGATGAAGATGTGGTGGCATACAGCCTTCATGTCCGCGGTTTTACGAAAAATTCGGCATCCAAGGTTAAGCATAAGGGAACATTTGAAGGAATAATCGAAAAAATCCCCTATCTCCTTGAGCTTGGGATCAATCAGATACAGTGTATGCCAGTGTATGAGTTTGAAGACCATATCCGCTTGGTATCCAATTACTGGGGATATGGAAGCGCCTACTGCTTTGCACCTAAAAAGAGGTATGCCCATGTGAACCCGGTTACTGAATTGAAACGGATGGTAAAAGAGTGTCACAAGGCAGGAATCGAGGTTGTGCTGCACCTTCCGTTTTTTGAGAAGATGTCTAAGCAGAAAATGATCGAATGTCTGAAATATTATCGTCAGGACTATCATATAGATGGATTTATTGTTAATCCATTTGTTGTACCACTGGAAGTCATTCGCAGCGATGCATATCTGACAAACATAAAGCTGATCGTCAAAAAGGATGAGTTTCAAAATGTAATGCGGAGATTTTTGAAAAGTGACGAGGGAATGGTAGGATCCGTGATCTGGCAGCTTAGGCACCTTTCCCAGAATGAGTCCTCTTATAACTATATTACTGACCATACAGGTTTTACATTGTGCGATCTTGTCTCTTACGATGGAAAACACAATGAGGCAAATGGAGAAAATAATCATGACGGGCCAGATTACAATTATAGCTGGAACTGTGGTGTGGAAGGCACAACGAGAAAGAAAGCAGTCATAAAACTGCGTGAAAAACAGATGCGGAACGCATTTTTCTTGCTTCTGCTTGCGCAAGGGACACCATGTATACTGGCGGGGGATGAGTTTGCCAATTCTCAGAACGGAAATAACAACGTATACTGCCAAGACAACGATACAGCATGGCTGAACTGGAAGAAACTGGAAAAAGAGCAGTGGCTCTTTGAATACGTAAAAGAACTCATCCGTTTTCGCAAAGAGCACCGTATTTTTCATCCGAAAAGGGAGTTCAGTGGTATTGACTTAACACATTGCGGTGTACCAGATGTTTCCTATCACGGAGAAAATGCTTGGCAGGTGCCGGATGGCATTGCAAGCCGTCAGATTGGCATCTACTACAACGGAGCTGCAGATGGGGAAGAGGATCTCTACATTGCGTACAATATGCACTGGGAATGCCATTCGTTTGCCCTTCCTTCGCTCTCAAAAGGAAAACATTGGGAACAGATTTTTTCGACGGAAGAACGAGAAGGTTTCCTGAATGAGCCGATCGATAAGAAACAGGAGCGTAAAGCAGAGGTTTCAGAACGCTCCATTGCAGTTTTCAGAGGAGTGAAGGATGGACAATCTGAAAAGACAGTGGAGTAAGATGGAAATAACAAGTTTCGCCCTGAAATGGATCGGGATTGTATCCATGATTGTGGATCACATAGGACGTATGTTTTTCCCTGATATATGGGTTTTTACCGCAATCGGACGTCTGGCATTTCCGATTTTTGCCTTTTTGACGGCAGTAGGATTCATGTACACGGCAAACATTTTCCGGTATGGAATCAGACTTTTTCTTCTGGCTCTTTTGTCGGAACCCATTTTTGATTATGCATTCTTTGGCACTTTCTTTTATCCGGACAGGCAGAATGTGTTTTTTACTCTGACGCTTGCAGTGTGGATGCTTTATTTATGGATCAGTGTGAACAATCTGGCAGTGAGATGGATCGCGGTTATTCTGATTATGCTTATTTCCGAAACGCTTGCAACAGATTATAATTCTATGGGACTTCTGATGATTTTAATTTTTTATTGTTTCTACAATGAGAATATGAAACAGAACATCCTGGTGGCTGCTGTGAATATTCTTCTGATGGGAAGGATACAGATGTTTGGAGCGTTAGCACTGATACCGATCAGTCTATATAAAGGAGAGCAGGGAAGAAAGATGAAATGGTTGTTTTATTCTATGTATCCGCTACATCTTTTGTGTCTGATCGTGATACGTGAGGCGATTCTGAGATAGCGATGGAAATCAGAAAAGAAGACAGGAATGAGGATTGTGAGAAAATGAAAGTATGGAAACATTTTTGTACAATTACACGTCACAAATATCTTGTTATGAAATATTGTTTCCGGGTCGGCCTTTACAAGCAGGGGCTTCTTCATGACCTGTCCAAATATAGCCCCACAGAATTTCTTGTGGGCTGCAAATATTATCAGGGAAATCGGAGTCCAAATAACGCGGAACGAGAGAAAAAGGGATATTCCAGCGCGTGGCTGCACCACAAAGGACGCAATAAACACCACTACGAATACTGGATTGACTATGGGCTTGAACCAGGGCAGGGGCTTTGCGGGATGAGGATGCCGGACCGGTACATTTACGAAATGTTCCTGGATCGGATCGCTGCCTCCAAAATCTATAAGAAGGAAAAGTATACGGATCGGAGTCCTCTGGAATATTACCGCAAAGGAATGGCAGATTCGTTTATGCATCCTCACACAAAAGAAGTCCTTGAGCATCTTCTGATCATGTTGGCAGAAAAGGGCGAGAAGACGACATTGGCTTATCTTAGAAAAGAAATATGGCGAAATAAAAAGGAGCATTCTTTCTGAAAAGGATACTCCTTTTTATTACTATTCCGGGTATACGAGACGTTCTTCGGAGATCACATTTAAAACTTGATCCAAATATTTGGATGCAAGATATTTAGCCATCGGAAGATTGATATCCAGATAATTTCCGCAGTCTCTTGCAGTAGCACCCGGAACATCCCCCTCATATCCGGCAATAAACTCATACATTTCTTTTACGAGCGGTATGATATCAGCGGATTCAAAATCTCCGGCCAGAACCAAGTAGAAACCGGTTCTGCATCCCATTGGCCCAAAATAGATGGTCCGTGTTCCATAATCCTCATGGTTGCGGAGAAAAGTGGCGCCGAGGTGCTCGATGGCATGTATTTCCGCTGTGTTCATGACAGGTTCGTAATTTGGACGTGTCATGCGCAGATCGAAAGTCGTGATGACAGTTCCGTTCACATGGTCTTTTCTTGAGACATACACTCCTGGTAGCAATTTCAAGTGGTTTATCGTAAAACTAGCGATCTTTTCCATTTTTAACCTCCTGTGTTCTTTGTAGACATATCCGAAGGACAGAGCGCAAATTCTCCGGCTGCGGACACTAACCAAAGTATACATGGATTTCCCGAAAAGAGCAAGGTTATACTGAAATCTGCATGAAGATATGATATACTGGTACACAGCGAAAAGGAGGAAGAGACCATGAAAATATATTTTATCCGTCACGGAGAGACAGACTGGAATAAAGTGCGAAAACTGCAGGGGAAATCTGACATTCCTCTGAATGCCTTCGGGATACATCTTGCAGAGGAGACAGGGAAAGGGCTCAAGGGAATCCAATTTGATGCAGCGTACACAAGTCCGCTAACTCGGGCAAAAGAGACGGCACGCCTCGTTTTGGGGGACCGGAAAGTTACGCTTATTGAAGATGAGAGACTGGAAGAGATGGGATTTGGAATCTATGAGGGACTATGCTGTAAAGAAGATCATTTGAAAATTCCGGATCCGGAGTTTTTGAATTTCTTTCACGCACCGGAAAAATACCATGCGCCAGAAGGAGGGGAAACTTTTGCAGAACTGCTACGACGAACCGGCGATTTCCTGGAGAGTTTGAAAAAAGAAGAGTTTGAGGCCAAACAGACAATTCTTGTGTCCACACACGGAGCAGCACTCTGCGCTATCCTTTCCCATATCAAAGGACATACGCTCTCTCAGTTCTGGGGAAACGGTGTTCAGAAAAATTGTGCTGTCACAATCGCAGTTTTGGAAAATGGGGAATACAGAATTGAAGAAGAGGGAATTACATATTATCAAGATGAAGTAAAACCATGGTAACAAAAACAGGCGCTGCACGAAAAACACGTGCGACGCCTGTTTTGATCAAGAATATTTCAAATGAAAAATTAATCGTCTGCCTCTTCTTCAGCTGTTGTAGCGTATGTCTGGCGCTTCCTTGCCATCTCATCGCTCTCCAGGTATTCATCGTAAGTTGTGATCTTATCGATCATCTGTCCGTTCGGCATAATTTCCATGATGCGGTTTGCGGTCGTCTGAACGATTTGATGGTCTCTGGATGAGAAGAGGATTACACCTGGAAATTTGATCATTCCGTTATTCAGTGCTGTGATGGATTCCATGTCCAGGTGGTTGGTCGGTTCATCAAAAAGAAGGACGTTTGCGCCGGAGATCATCATCTTGGAAAGAAGACATCTTACTTTTTCTCCTCCTGAGAGTACATTGACTCTTTTGACGCCGTCTTCGCCGCCAAATAACATACGGCCAAGGAAACCGCGCACATATGTCACATCTTTTTCTTCAGAATACTGAGTGAGCCATTCTGTGATCGTGTAGTCACTGTCAAACTCTTTTCCACTGTCTTTCGGGAAATATGCCTGACTTGTGGTAATTCCCCATTTGTATGTCCCTTCATCCGGTTCCATTTCTCCTGCAAGGATCTGGAAGAGGGTCGTCTTTGCAAGCTCGTTGCTTCCAACGAAAGCGACTTTGTCATCGTGATTGATGGTAAAGCTCAGGTTGTCCAGAACCTTTACTCCATCTATCGTCTTGGAGAGCCCTTCCACAGTCAGCACTTCGTTTCCGATCTCGCGGTTTGGACGGAAATCAATGTATGGATATTTTCGGCTTGACGGGCGAATCTCATCCAACTGGATTTTCTCCAGCGCCTTTTTTCGGGATGTCGCCTGTTTGGATTTGGAAGCATTTGCGCTGAAACGGGAGATAAACTCCTTCAATTCTTTGATCTTTTCTTCTTTTTTCTTGTTTGCCTCTTTCATCTGACGGATCAGAAGCTGACTGGATTCATACCAGAAATCATAATTTCCGGCATAAAGCTGGATTTTACCGTAATCGATGTCTGCGATCTGTGTGCAGACTTTGTTCAGGAAATAACGGTCGTGGGATACTACAATGACTGTGTTGTTAAAATTGATCAGGAATTCTTCCAGCCACGCGATAGCATCCAGGTCCAGGTGGTTGGTCGGCTCATCCAGCAACAGGATATCTGGATTACCAAAAAGAGCCTGAGCGAGAAGTACCTTGACTTTCTCGGCACCTGTGAGATTTTTCATGTACTGGTAATGAAGGTCTGTCTCTATTCCAAGGCCGTTCAGAAGGTTGGCCGCATCGGATTCTGCCTCCCAGCCGTTCATAGTGGCAAATTCCCCTTCGAGCTCGCTTGCCTTCATACCATCTTCATCGGTAAAGTCTTCCTTGGCATAAAGCGCTTCCTTTTCTTTCATGATTTCATAAAGGCGCGCATTTCCCATGATGACAGTGTCAAGCACCATGTATTCGTCATATTTAAAATGATCCTGCTGAAGGAAAGACAACCGTTCCCCCGGTGTGATGATGACTTCTCCGTTAGTCGGTTCAAGCTGCCCGGACAAAATCTTCAGGAAGGTGGATTTTCCGGCACCGTTTGCACCGATCAGGCCATAGCAATTGCCTTCCGTAAATTTGATCGTCACATCTTCGAAAAGAGCCTTCTTCCCAACGCGGAGGGTAACATTGTTTGTACTGATCATGTCATTTCATCTCCTTTACTTTATTATTCCCGCAGACAAGAAGCGATGCAGAGATTCTGTTCGTCTGATACTGCGGGCAATGGAATTCATATTTTCTAATAAAGGGCAGATGCCCAACGCTTATCTTACCATGGAGATGCGGACGGTGCAAGGAGTTTTGGGAAGAATTTGGGGAAACTAAGTCTTCTTGCATGGAAAAACAGAAAATCCTGGTTGCCTTCCGAGAAGAGGAGGGTATAATATAGTGTAAAGGAGGGATGTGTGTATTATGGAACAAAACGACAAAACAAAACGACAACTGGTCCCTGCTGTACTTGTATTGGAAGGCGGCGCAACAAGGGGCGTCTTTTCATCTGGTGCACTGGATTTTCTGATGGAAAAAAATCTGTATGTGACAGATGTGATCGGAGTGTCAGCCGGTGCCTGCAATGCCGCCGATTATGTGTCGGAGCAGATTGGGCGTACAAGGGACTGCATGATTCACAAAGAAAAAGAACTGGATTATTATTTGGGAATCCGGAAAATGTTTAAAGAAAAAAGCATGCTGGATATGGACTTGATCTTTGACAAATATCCAAATGAATTGATTCCTTTTGATTACGATACGTATTTTGATTCTGATATCAACTGTGAGATTGTCACGACGAATTGCGAAACGGGAAAAGCAGAGTACATGACCGAAAGGAAAGACAGAGATCGTCTCATGAAAATCGGACGGGCATCCAGCAGTATGCCGTTGGCAGCCCCTATCGTGAGGATAGACGGGGTTCCATATTTGGACGGTGGTTTGGCCGATTCTGTTCCGATACAGCGGGCAATGAAAAAAGGACGCAAGAAGATCATCATCATCCTTACACGGAACGAAGGATACAGAAAGAAACAGCCTTCCATAGGGGAGGCAAAGATTTACCGTTCCGCTTATAAAAAGTACCCAAATCTTGTCAGGACTATTCTGAGAAGGCCGTATACGTACAACAGACAGATGGAGCAAATCGAAAAACTGGAAGAGGAAGGAAAAATCTTTGTCCTTCGGCCGAAGATCAAAGCAATATCCAGGCTGGAGAAAAATTACGACAGGCTGACATCTTTCTATGAACATGGATATGTCCGAATGAAGGATCAGTATAAGAAGCTGATGGATTATCTGGAAATGGAATAAGATGAGACGGGCAGATTCTTTTTCATCTACAGCAGGACATTTGGGGATGTCTCTGATGAAAAAGAGCCTGCCCGTCTTGCAGATCTTTTACAGTGTTTTGTAAGTAATCTCCTGAAGAAACAGCCCCTTTGGATCTGCCGGATCTGAGGCCTTTTTTGTTCCAGAAAAAATAGCATCTATATCGCTTACCGGGCGAAGTGAAAGACCGATATCCAGAAGAGTCGAGACAATGATCCTTGCCATATTGTGAAGAAAATCGCTGGCACAGATCGAAATTTGAAGCTCTGATGCATCTTCATAAATGTCGATATCAAACACTTCTTTCGGTGCGGCCTTTTTCTTCTTGGAGGAAGAAAATGCCTGGAAATCGTGCTTCCCTTTTAAAAGAGCGGCGGCTTCCCTCATACGATCTGTATCAGGGCGCTTAAAAGAGTGGTAAACATACTTTCGTTCAAATACATTTGGAACATCAGCTACGGAAATACGGTAAACATAAGTCCTGGATGCGGCGGTCATGGAAGAGTGAAAGCGCTCTGGCATGTCTTCCGCTTCAGTGACAGCGATATCTGTCGGAAGATAGCGGTTCAGATAGTTTTTTATTTCACGGAGTGAGAGTGATGCAGATGTGTGAAAGTTTACAGTCTGTGCGTAGGCATGAACCCCGCTTTCTGTTCTGGATCCACAGATCAGCTCCGGTTTTTCTCCGGTCATCTTGCAGATCACGTCGGAAAGTCTGCCGGAAATTGTGTTTGAGGAATCTTCATCCCCAAGGCGCTGCCATCCTTGATAACGGCTTCCATCGTATTCCAGGATGAGTTTTATATTTCTCATAATGAATATCTCCTTTTTCTTTTTTCTGCTGTGGCAGTGTGTCATGTATCATGATATAATAAATTGGCAGAAAAAGAAAGCAAAATATGGGGATGATAAGATGTCAGAAGAAAAAATGAAGAAAACCGTGGAAGATTCTCTCGTCGAGACAGTCCATATCGTACGTCCGACACACCTGAATTCGGCAGGGCGTCTTTTCGGGGGCGTGCTCATTCAGTGGATAGATGAGGTGGCGGGGATAGTAGCAAAGCGGCACAGTATGTCCAACGTTACAACAGCATCCATAGATAATCTGAAATTTATTCGCGGAGCTTATCAGGATGATATGGTAGTCATTCGAGGGAAACTTACCTACACTGGACGAACGTCCATGGAAATCCGTGTGGATACGTATATTGAAGATTTAAAAGGAATTCGCAAGCCGATTAACCGTGCATACTTTACGATGGTTGCTCTGGATGAAAACGATCGTCCAAAGCAGGTGCCAGAGCTGATCGTCCGGACAGAAGCGGAAAGAGCAGAGTGGGCCGGAGCCGAAAAAAGAAGAGAAAACCGGCTGATGCGAAAAGAGGAAGGATTTTAAGAGGAGCTAATTGCTCCTCTTTTTCCATGCCGCATTCACAAAAGCGACCATCTGATCAATCTGCGCTTTTTCCTCGCTGCTTTTCCCTTCTTTGAGCATCTGCAGAAGCAGCTCGATTTCTTCCTGAGAAAAACGGATTCCCTTTTTGTTCGCGCCGGTTATGATGGACATCATGATCGGTGCAAGAGATTTGCCGCTTTTCCCGCGGGTACGCTCAAATGCCATCCGGATCAGCTCCTGTTTGAGAGGATCCAGGTGCTTCATCTGGGGATGTTCCATCCACTTCATCCATTGCTCGTCTGTCTGGCTCATGCATTTCATCTCCTTCCGAAACCATTTCTTTATATATATCGAACATTTCCTGTTTATCAGGTGGCATCACGGACTTTAAAATTTCCGCTGGATCGCTGTTTTCCGACATGGACTGAAACATTTCCATCATACTCATGGCGGAAAAGACCATATCCAGATTCTCTGCCTCTTCTTCTTTCATGTACGGACGGATTTCCTGAAGCACATCTGTCGGAGAGATTTTTCCTGAGCAGGGGATAGACTGGCTGGAAACTTTCGCACATTTTCCAAAGTAGTCCCATGTATTCCGAAGTTCGGTGAATTTGATAAACACCGCAAAAGTGCGCTGCTGCCCGGCTGGAAGATAAGGGAGGATCAGCTTCATCATCTGAAGCTCCTCTGTTGTGACAAGCATATCAAAAGGTGTCATAGGAAACGGTTTTTTCTGATCCATCTTTCCCCTCCCCTCTGTCTGGTGTAGTGGCTCCCTTCTGAATATATATGTGTATAAAACCTAATTTATTCGCAAATCATATACTGATACTAGGGGAAAGAAAATCTGCGTATATTTAGAGAGAGGAGGCAGGCCAGATGGCGAGAAGACTGATTATAGATGGCAATGCGGTCTATGAACTGGACGAAGAGTGTATGTTGAAAAAAAGGGAAAGCGACATAAAAAGCCAGAAAAATGCAGGGCTATCCGCTTACGTAAACGAACAAGACGAACAAAAGGCCAGAAATCGTCAAGCGAAATAAAGTAGAGTGAATGGATCTGTTTCGATCAGACAGACAAATGAAATGTCCACAGTTCTGATCTGGAGCAGATCCATACATTTTTAAAAATACAGTTTTCAAGATTAAAAAAAACTGTTATGATAAAATACAGCGAAGAAATAGAAAGAAGGATTATTATGACAAAAGTAGATATCGTATCCGGTTTTCTTGGAGCCGGAAAGACAACCTTTATCAAACAACTCTTGTCCGATGTATATCAGGGAGAAAAAATCGTTCTGATCGAAAACGAGTTCGGGGAGATTGGAATCGATGGAGGATTTCTGAAAGATGCAGGAGTGGAGATTACAGAAATGAATTCCGGCTGTATCTGCTGTACTCTCGTAGGAGATTTCAGCACCGCACTGAGAAAAGTCGTAGACGAGTACCATCCGGACCGTATCCTGATCGAACCGTCCGGAGTTGGAAAGCTTTCGGATGTGGCAAAAGCCGTACGTGATGTAGAAAAGCATTGCGGCGTCTGCCTGAACGGACAGATTACGGTGGCAGACGGGAAAAAAGTAAAGATCTATATGAAGAATTTCGGAGAATTCTACAATAATCAGATCGAGCACGCATCCATCATCGTTCTGAGCCGTACGCAGTCCATGACAGAAGAAAAACTGAAAGAAGCGGTCGCGATGATCCGTGAGAAGAATCCGGATGCATCCATCATTACCACACCGTGGGACAAGCTTGATGGCGAAGTGATCAGGAAAGCTTTAGAACACCGTTCTGTCACAGACCAGCTTTTGAAGGAAGAAGAACATCATTGCTGCCATCATCATGGAGAAGACCATGATCATGGACACCATCATGACGAACACTGCAGCTGCGGACACAACCATGAGGAGCATCATCATCACGGGGAAGAGTGCGGATGCGGACACCATCATCACGAAGGCCACCACCATGCGGATGAAGTATTTACAAGTTGGGGAACCGAGACTGTGGAAAAATATGAAAAAGCAGAGCTTGAAAACTGGCTGGAAGAGATGGCAGATGAAAATAAATATGGCACAGTGCTGCGGGCAAAAGGAATCGTGGAAGGTACGGACGGACAGTGGCTGGAGTTCGACCTTGTACCAGGAGAATATGAGATTCGAAACGCGCGCCCGGATTACACGGGCAAAGTCTGTGTCATCGGTACGGATCTGAAGACAGATGAAATCAAAGGATTTTTGAGAGTATAGCAGGAGAACGCAGAATGGATACAGTAGTAGAACTTTTTACAGGTTTTCTTGACAGCGGAAAGACGACGCTGATCAAGGCAGCTCTAAACAGCCCGGATTTCCTGGACTATGAGACAACGCTTCTCCTTGTATGCGAAGAAGGGGAAGAGGAGTATGACGAGGATTATCTCTCAGACAACCATATCATTAAGATGGTTATCGATGAAGAAGAAAAACTGAATCCTTTTTTTCTGGAAGGCCTGGAGCTGAATTATCGTCCCGATCATGTTATGATCGAGTTTAACGGGACATGGGATCTGAACAGAGTCCTGGAGATGCAGCTTCCGCCGGGATGGGAAATCGCATCGATACTGTCTACTGTCGACGCGGGGACCGCACAGATGTATCTGACCAATATGAGAAATCTGTTTCTCGCGCCCCTTCTGTCATCCGATCTTGTTATTGTGAACCGGACGGAAGATAATACAGATCGCGCCAAAATACGGAGGAGTATCAAAGTTATGAATCCTGGAGCCCAGATCGTATTTGAGCGGGAAGACGGAGAACCGGTAGAAAATACCGAAGAAGATCTGCCGTTTGACTTCCATGCGCCGGTCATTGAGGTGGATGAGATCGATTATGGAATCTGGTATTTGGATGCGATGGAACATCCGGAACACTACAAAAACAAAAAAATCAGATTTCTTGCACAGGTATACAAAAACCGCAGGTTGGGAGAACATACTTTTGTGCCGGGGCGGTTTGTGATGACGTGCTGCGCGGAGGATATTACCTTTCTTGGGTTCATTTGCAGAACAAGGGAAGATATTCCATATAAGAACAGGGATTGGGTATATGTTACCGTAACGTTCCGATATGAATATGTGAAACAGTATAAAGATAAAGGACCGGTTCTTTATCTGGATGAGATGATACCGGCTAAAAAACCGCAGAATGATGTGGTCACATTTGACTAAATTTACCGATGAAAAAGCCAGGGCGGGATGTTTTACCCCACCCTGGCTCTTTTTGTGCGGCCGGAAAGTTCTGTGAACTTCATGGCCGCATAAGAGAATTACGAAAAATGATGTGTCTGATTAGCAGCACATGTTGTCATTGCATCCGCATCCGTTGCCAAAACCGCCGCAGCAGCAAAGCAGAAGGATGATCCACAGACAGCTGTCATTGCATCCGCCAAAACCGCCGCTTCGTCCGTTGCCACCGCATCCGCCGCAGCAGCAGAGGAGAAGGATAATCCACAGACAGGAATTTCCTCCGAATCCGTTTGCAGAAGATTCACATCCGCATCCACAGTTTGTTGCACTCAAGTCACTCATGTTGTTGCCTCCATTGATTGTTATTTACAATGTTATACTATGTAGGAGGGCTTGGAAGTGTTTCCAGTTCTTAGAAAATTTTGAACCAGTGAAATTTATCGTTTAATCCAAACAGGAAAAGTGCAAGGATGATGACAGGAAGAATCCATGTGAAATACGGTTTCATCCATCTTTTGATTTTGAGACCTTTTCCGGTATTTGCTTCTTCTATGAAACGGTCAAATCCCCAGCCGTACCGTGTCACGCAGAAAAGAAGGTAGACGAGAGAGCCAATCGGCAGCAGGATATTGCTCACGATAAAATCTTCCAGATCCATGATCGTACTGCCTTTTCCAAACGGGGCAAAGGGAGACAAGACATTATAGCCAAGTACGCATGGAACCGATGCAACCAGCAGAATAAAGAAATTGATGATGCTGGACTTCTTTCTGCTGCACCCGGTCATATCCATACCACAAGAAATGATATTCTCAAATACAGCCAAAACTGTGGAGAATGCCGCAAAGGACATAAAAATGAAGAATAGGCTTCCCCAAAGCCGACCAAGTGGCATGTGGTTGAAAATGTTCGGAAGTGTCAGGAAAATCAGGCTTGGACCGCTTCCGGCATCCACGCCGAAGGAAAAGCACGCAGGAAAAATAATGAGTCCGGATACGATGGCGACGAAAGTATCCAGAACTGCCACATTGACAGCTTCGCCAAAAAGTGCGCGGTCTTTCCCGATATAGCTTCCAAAGATGGCCATAGCACCAATACCAAGGCTCAGTGTAAAGAAGGACTGATTCATTGCAGCGACGATCGTCGTGCCGATGCCAATCTCCTTCATTCTGTCCAAATCCGGTTTCAGATAGAAAGAAAGGCCTTCTGCTCAATGTCATTAAGTTAATTTAAAAATTAAAAAAAGCAGAATGCAAGTAGGTAAAA
>NZ_JBKSWG010000024.1:0-36446 GCF_047234585.1 Sellimonas sp.
ACAAAGTGTGGTGGAATTTAACTCTGCACTGGAATTTAAAATTTCAAGTTAGCAAATCGCCAAACTTCTGCTTTACAGGGCGGTTGCTTATATGCTTTTCTGCCTGAAAACCAGAAAAACTGCGCCCCGTTTGCAAAAGGGCGCAGACAGTATGTCACTTATATACACTATTCCTACAATGCCAGCGGCATCTATCATCATTCATTAATACAAATGTTTTCCCTTATACTTTTCCCGTGTGGCCAGCCCGCCGCGGATATGCCGCTCTGATTTGTTTACATCCAGCACTTTTCTCGCTTCATTTGCCAGAGAGGCATTGATCTGGCGAAGCCGTTCGGTTACGTCTTTATGTATCGTACTCTTACTTACCCCAAACGCCTTTGCGGTCTGCCTCACTGTCGCATTATGATCAATGATATAATGTGCAATCTCCACTGCCCTCTCTTCGATATATTCCTTCATAGAATTCCTCTGCACTCACTATTTTTACAATGTATGCAGAAAAATCAAGCCTTATTCATTTTCGTATGCCCGGTCATGGCAGGTTTGGAGTATAGCGCGTCATTTTCTTTAGAATCCTGCTTTGCGCAGCTCATCCATCATAGCCGTTCGGCGATAATACATAGCACGCCATTTTTCTGCAATTTCTTTTGCCTTTTCTTTTCCATCCGGATATCCTTTGATTTTTTTCAAATATCGCATCCATTCTTTATATCGTTTCCTGTCGCTGCTTCTTTCGGACTCTTTATATAAATATGAAATATAGATATCCCTTACCTGTTCCGGGTATATTTTCTTTAACACCTTTTCATATTCATCCAGCCTATATATGAACAATTCATTTTTCATATTTTCAAGCATTCGTTCATACAATCCTTCTGCTTCCATTAATGGATACTGAATGTAATAATTCTTATTACTTTCCAATATCCGTTCTCGATATTTCCTCCATTCTTCATCTGTACAGATTGCTTTTAATTTATTTATATAAACTAAATCGTTCTGCGGACATTCAAAAATATAAAACAGCAGTTCTTTTTTATACGCCTTTTTATCGAAATGCTTTTCATATAAATCGATCAGTTGTTTGCTATATTCCGAAATCAGTCCCGGATACCCAATATCCAGATTTTTGCTTTCCTGTAATATCTCAATCGCCTGATTTATATTTCCACAGGCAAGATTCTCCTGTATTTCCAGCTTTCTCACTGCCGAAAATTGTCGGTTTTTCTTTCGATACTCTTTAATTTCTTCATCAGAATAATTTAATTTTTTCATGATTTCCAACCGTTTTAATACATTATCCTGATATCCATAATGCACACTCCATGTACTTCCACCATCTGTCGAAGACTTTTGTTTTTCTATCATTTCATCTAATGACTTCAGCTTTCGTTCTAACATTTCACGGTTCTGAAACTCATTCATCAGAAACTCCTCCATATAGTCTTCCATGTAGTCAATTACATATCCGCACCCCTGATGGCTGAGGAACCATGAGAACAGTTTATTTTTTTCTTCATCATTACAGTTTTCCAATATTTTTTTCCACTTCTCATAACATATATCTGCAACATAAGAAGTTCCCCCATCGGAATCATCTATATCTATATTTCCGATTGTTTTAAAAACATAATTTGTCATCTCAAAAGCCTGCAAATAGCAGTTTCGTTCAATAAGCGTCTCTACATTTTCATTTAAAAAATCCTGCAGTGCAGATGTAAAATCCCATGCATTTCTGTAATCAATAAATCCACTTCGGTCCCCATACTGATATACAATATTATCCACTTCCTGTTTTAACCGGTTCATCTGTTTTTCATCGATCCTTACCGCATATCTTGTCAAAATCATATTATAGATTTCATCATTTTGCTCAGCCAGTTCTTTTAAAAGTATACGCAACTCTTCTTCCGGAATTTTTTCAATCGTTTCTTCCAGTTCTTTACTTGCTCTTATTCTTCGCTCCATCCAGGTTTCTTCTATCTCATTTTCTTCCCCTTCTGTCTCTTCCATTTTATACAAGATGGCCGCCATATGTTTACAATAGTTACCATCTTCCGCATATGGGCAGGAACAGTACATATCACAAATGTTCCCCTCCTCTATCTCAATTTCCACTTCATAATCTTCTGTCCCCTCAACAATCGCCCGATATCCATTCTTTGTTTTCTGGAATTCTGTCACTGCCCCGTCATAGTAATAATTTCTTCCTCGTTCTAAAATATGCTCCCCAAATAAATTTTTCCATCCCTTCATAATATTTTTCCTCCGATTGCAAATGGCTACTTTTAGTATAGCATCTCTTTAACATTCATAAAAGAAAAACAGCCTTACCCGGCTGCTTTCTTACATTAACCTCTTTCTATTTCCTACTATTATCCATACAGGATTTTCTATTTTGTTACCATCATATGTATGGTATTTTTGCTTGCTCCAAACACTGATAAACCAATATGAAAAATACAAATCAAAATCAGAACGGCAGATCGTCGTCTTCGTCCCAGTCGTCGTCAAAATCATCGCCGAATGCCAGATCGTCGTCCAGATCAAAGTATTTCTTAAACTGCTCATCGTACTGATCGATCTTTTTGTTCAGCTTACGGGCTGCCTCCTGATTCCCCATTGCCTCATAAAGTTTGACTGCGGCGTTGAAAAGCGGGACATTCTTGTCCTCACATACAGACTCTTCATTTAGCAGGCGTTTTGCTCTTTCTTCTGCTTCTTCCAGTTCATCTGCTGCTATCTGTGCGTAGATCAGAGCTGCTTCCACAAGCGGGTTGTCCGGTTCTTCCTTCTCCCAGTCTTTTGCGTAGCGGATTGCATCTGCTTCCATTCCCTGGTCCAAAAAAGAGCAGACAATGCGAAAACGCAATTCGGACGGGCTGTCTTCTTCCCAGCAGAAGGTATCCATAAGTTTTTTGCAGACCGTGCGCAGATCTTGATGCCGCCCGTTGATATCAAGTTCATCCATGTAGTCTTCGATCCAGCCCTGAATATCATACTGATAGTCTGTCTCTTCATCCAGAAGGAAGAGTTCTTTTGCATAATCCGGATCCTTCTCCCTTCCGGACTGTATGATCTCCATCAGTGTAGCGAACCCTTTATCCCAAATGCCGGTGTCTTTCTTTTCTTGAATCATGCCAATGTAGCATTCCCCTGTGATCTCATCAAACTTCTTCCATAAATTTTTCATCTCAATTCCTCTTTTCTTGATTGTTCTTTGTCATTTTATTTCTTTCGTTTATCTGTCGGATACTCTGGCAGCGATCCAGTTTGTAACAGATAAGCGCGCTCTGTTCCAGATCTTCTCCTCCGAGGCCTACCGCCTGGATCTGATTGTTCTCATATGTTTTATAATAGTAGATTCCTCTTTCCGTTCCTGCACACGAAGAGTAAGTCGTCACATCGCAGTGTCCTTTTTCGGTGCGGACTGCTCCTTTTACCATGCCTACCTGATCCAGTATGTGAAAACACTGGGTCACGTTTGCGGTTTCCTCTTTTGCACACACAGACGTTTCTTTCAAAAATACTGTCCGCACAAATCTGGATGCGGGAGATGCATCCCCCGGAAGCCCCATTCCTCCCATGCCCTGTCCGTATGCCTTCAGTCCGATCCGGCGGGACATGCGGTTCTCCGGGTAGGATGCCGTGACATTCAGATAATTTTGCAGATTTATCTCATGATATGGAAACGGTGGGTTGTTTGTCAGGACTCCGTATGGATTTTCATAGATTCGAAGTCCTTCTTCCATAGGTTCCAGCACGAGACATTTTTCCTTATCCGCCAGCATCCAATGAAGCGGTGCCGAAGGTACGTTTTGGTCAAACCACGCATCTGTGATGTTTGTCTGCCTCAGAAGGATTTCCGCTTCCCCGACCGTGGCACAAGAGGAAAGTATCCACGAGATCAGCTCAAAAGACGCTACATTTTTGGCTCCTTCCTTTTCCTTCTGATAGCAGGCATTGCCCGGAAAATTGAGGCCGGCCATACAAAGTCCCTTCTCGTTCATAGCATCTGCATAAAGGGGCGTGTCTCTCAGTACGGTGGCCATTCCCACCATGGCGTAATGCCTCCCGGCGCTTCCCTGACTTTTCCAGACAAACGGATAGTTCCTGGGAGTAATGACAACCTGCTCTCCAAAGGAATATTCCAAATCCAGATTTCTGCCAAAGTAGAATCCTCCGTTTTCAAATTTCAGGCAAGTGCACATTTTCCTGCCTCCCTTCGTTACATACGATTTTCAATGTGTTACATGAACTATTTTGCTTTTTCTCCTCTGTTTTTACTATACCATTCTTCCTCTTTTTCTTCCAGCTTTTGCCGTCTTTGTCTGTCAAAAAAAATCCATTCATCCAGAGTAAGGGGCTCATAGTCCGAAAACTGGCAGAAGCAGTTGATCATCTGGCAGGGAATGCCGTCTTCCTGTCCGGTCTTGAAATCTGTCCTTCGGATGTTCCTTGTCCGCTTCTGAAACATATCTACCAGACGTTCATCCATACTGTCGTGGACATGTCCGTAGAGCATGTATGTCCTGGGATTCCCACGTTCATCCCTTCTGTACTGGCCGTTATAACAGAAGATGGGATAATGGCTCAGGATCACTTTTCTCCTGTTGTCCTTCATCTCCGCGTATGACTTGATCCATACAAAACGGTTTCTGTCAAACTCGGGATTGTCCAGGTAATGGTCATGGTTCCCCTCGATCAGATACAGCCTCCCGTGGAGCTTTCTGAGCAGGGCATTCGTCTTTTCTCCCTTTTCCTCTGAGAAATCCCCCAGTATCACGACTTCATCATTTGGGCGCACTTTTCGGTTCCATCTTTGGATCATATATGCATTCATTTCCTCTGCATCCGCAAATCCGCGCTTGTCCATCTTCTCATTCAGTATCGTACTGAAAAAATGACAGTCTGCTATATAATATCTCATGTTGTTCCCTTTCTATACATCATATCTGCATCTTGCAGTTTCATACTTTTTCTTGCACTCTTCTGCTGTCCATATTACAATAAAAATAGTTATTTTTAAAGGAGGTTTTCCAAATGTCAGATTTACCGAATTCTTTTGACGCATCAGACTGGGAACTGTCTGATGATTTTTATACAGAAAACGCGGAGCAAAAAGAACTTCGCCTGGAGGATTTTATGATTCCGGAGGAAGAACACTCTTCTTCTCCAACAGATTTTGAGGATCCGGAACTTGCCAAAGTTGTTTCTGACGTGCAGCGCGTGCTGGATATCTATTCCCAGGGGCTTGATATCGCCGGAATCGCGGAAAAACTTTGTCTGGACACAGAATATATCCACACGATCCTCTACTGTGCACAAGGTTTTGCGGAAGATGATCCCATCGCCGTGGCTCGCCTTGTCATGATGTCATAACCCCTTGACAAAAGGTTTCCGCTCCGATATAATCAAGACAGTGCACATAGATGCAACTATTTTAGAAAGGATGAAAAGACAATTTTATGGACGACTCAAGCGACAGTGATTCTGAGCATCATAATTTTGTAAAATCTCATATAGATACGGATATAAGGTATAGTCTGCCGTTCCATGGGACAGCGGGCTATGCCTTTTTGCGTATTTTTATACGGCTTCGGAGGTAAATCGAACATACGGCAGACAATCTGTCTTTCCACTTTTATCTCAGAACACAGCGAAATAAGATTTTACAAAAATAATGAATAAAGGAGAATCAATTTTGAACTCAATAGGACCACAATTATTATTACAGGCAGTTTTAATTTTTCTCAATGCATTTTTTGCGGCGGCAGAAATTGCCGTTATCTCCCTCAATGCCACCAAACTCCGCCACGCTGCGGAAGAGGGAGACAAAACATCCGGGAAGCTCCTGAAGCTGGTAGAAGAGCCTTCCGGTTTCCTCTCTACCATCCAGATCGGTATTACCTTGGCCGGTTTTCTCGGCAGTGCCTTCGCCGCCGACAATTTTTCCGGCTATATGGTTGATTTCATCTACTATCGTCTTGGATTTACAGCCATTCCGCTTGGAACGCTCAGCACGATTTCCGTCGTGCTCATCACGATCATTTTGTCGTACTTTACATTAATTTTAGGGGAGCTTGTTCCGAAAAGGATCGCCATGCAAAAATCAATGGAAACTGCACGCCTCGTCTACGGAGTTGTGTCTTTCGTATCTGTTGTCATGCGTCCGGCCATCGCCTTTTTATCATTTTCCACCAATATTGTGCTTCGTCTGTTCGGTATGAAGACGGAAGCTGAGGAGGAGTCTGTGACGGAGGACGAAATCCGCATGATGGTAGAACTCGGGGAAGAAAAGGGAACGATCGACAGCAGTGAAAAGGAATGGATCCAGAATGTGCTGGAGTTTGACGATACGATAGTCCGCAACTGTATGACTCACGAATCTGATATCGAAGCAATCGATGCGGAATCTTCTGTAGAGGAAATAACAAAGCTTATCCAGGAAACCGGGCTTTCCCGTTTTCCTGTGTACCGGGAAAACCGCGACGATATCATCGGCATCCTGTATGCCCGTGATTTTCTTTTGAAGCTTTCCGATCGGAATCATACGGAAACCGGCGCTGCTGAAATTCATCTGGAAGAGCTTTTAAGACCTGCTTATTTTATCCCGGAGACAGTACATGCCTCCACTCTTTTCAAAGATATGCAGCAGAAAAACATCCACTTCGCGGTAGTGGTAAATGAGTACGGGGATACGTCTGGTATTGTGACACTGGAGGATTTGATGGAAGAAATCTTCGGAAATATTTACGACGAGTTTGATGAGGATGAACCGGAAGAAATACAACAGGTAGGGGAGAATCTCTGGCGAATCTCCGGAATGGCTTCCGTGGAAGATATCGGAGAAAAACTTGATATCGACCTTCCGGAATCTACAGATTACACGACCCTTGGCGGAATGGTCTTCAGCCACCTGAAGCGGATCCCAAAAGACGGTACGACCGTTGATGTGGACGCCTGTGGGCTTCATATCCATGTAGATTCCATTTCCCGGCGAAAGATCCATTCAGCACTTGTGTCAAAATCGGACTCCCCTGATCCGGAAGAAGAATAACCGTTTTTTTCATTTAACAAAAGCCAGGTACGAAATGCACCTGGCTTTTTTGTTTACAAATATTTTTCTGCTATGGCCTTGACATCCTCAGAATGCTCTTTTACCCATTCTTCGTAAGTTTTTCCGGAGTTTTCCACCGTTTTCCCAAGCTCTGTCAAAAACTTCGGTATATTTCTTTTCAGCATCATGCCGGAAGACTGGCTGATCGTTTCTTGTCCCTGAAGACTGCACCCGTTCAGATAGACAGTAAAGGCAGGAACCATCTCTCCGTCTTCTTTTTTGGCTCCGCCCTGAAATCCGATGGCGGCCGTCTGGTGCGTACCACAGGATGACGGACATCCGGAGATGTGGACGGATGGAAGCGCCCCGTCGGGGATGTTTGCTTCCCGCACCGCCTCCACGCATTTTCGCAGCAGATCCTGTGAGTCTCGCAGACCGTGCTGGCAGACTTTTGCTCCAATGCATGCGACAGAATGTTCAAAACATGTCTCTGCCCCGCCTTTTGTGATTTCCAATACTTTTCCGGCTTCCTCCGCCGTGAGATTGATGATATAAGCTGTCTCATCTGTGGAGAGCCGTACTTCTGCCTCCTCCATCTCTTTGATGGCATCGTAAAGGTTCTGCATTACTTTCAGGTCCGGCACACCTCCGATCGGATGGTAGGAAACGGCATACAATCCTTCCTGCTTTTGTGGAATTACCCTCTTGTGTACGATCTCGCCTTTTCCGGTCTTGCGGATGATCGTCTCTTCCGGACAGATTCTAAGATCATCCCCTGCTTTCGCTTCCTGAAGTTTTTCCAGATATTTCTCTTTCAGACCTTCCCTTCCGAGCGTATCCTGCATGAAACGCGTCCTCGCCTGGGAACGCACTTTATAGTTTCCATGCTCCACAAAAAGATCTACCATCGCTTTTGCGTAGTACAGGACTTCCTCCGGACAAATGCGCTCTGCCACACACACGCCAAGTTTCGGCTTTAATCCAAGTCCTCCCGCAATGTACACGTCAAATGTTCGGTCGCTGTTTGCCACAAATCCCAGATCCCGGTATGTGGCATGCACCACATTGTCCTTGTTATTGGAAAAGCAGACCTTCAGTTTTCTCGGGAGTGTAACTTTTCCGATAAAAGAAAGCAGGTAATCGGACATGGCCTTTGCGTACGGCATCACATCGAAAGCTTCGTCCGGATCCACACCTGTCAAGGGGGATACCATGACATTTCTCGGAAAATCCCCCCCTCCTCCTCTGCAGATAATCCCATTTTCCAATGCTTCCGCCGCGATGGAGCATATCTCCCACGCCTGCAGGTTGTGAAGCTGGATCGTCTCACAGGTTGTGAATTTCATCATTGGGATATGATAGACGTCCTTCATTTCCATCAAAAAGCGAAATCGTTCTTTTGTGAGCTGACCACCCGGTATCCGGATCCGCAGCATTCCCGATTCTCCGCTTTTCTCCGCATAACTTCCAAATCCTCCGGAGATTCCTTTGTACTCATTTCTCGGAAGCACCCCTTCATAAAATTCATTTGTCTTTTCTTCAAAATACTCATAGTCTTTCAGAAATCGTTCTGCTGTCTTGTCCATTTCTTCTCCTCCTTCTTTTAATGTACACGTGTTCCCTTTTTTTATACAGAAGAGTGGTTCCTTATTTCATACTGTCTCCGGATCATCCTCCAACCAAAAGAAGGTACCGGTAAGCTCCTCTGCTGCCGGTACCCTCCTCTTTGACACTCTTACAGGATCTCGCTGTTCTTTCTCATATTTTTATACTCTGCCACGGAACGGTCAAATCCCTTAATATGATGGAAAAGCCAGTCTGTCACTTTTTCATTGAGCTGTGCCACAAACGCATCTGTCGGACCTTCGTCTTCTTCCAGCATTTCGTGGAGCTCTTCTACCGCTTTTTTGAACTCTGCATGTTTTGCTTTATGTTCTTCGATACCAGGATATGCAATCTCTTCCTGCAGTTTTTCTTCTTCCGCAAAATGAAAATCTGTGTAATCTGCCAGATAATTCAGAAGCTTCACTGCTGTCGCCTTGTCCTGATTCGTCTCGCATGCTTCCTCAAGGGATGCAATCTTTTCGATCAGCTCTTTGTGCTGCCCATCGATCATTTCGTTTCCTGTTACCAGACTGTCGTCAAATACTGCATACATTTTCTTTTCCTCCTTAATATAAATAGTTTATCTTTCTTTGTTTTCTATATCCATGATCATGTCGACTCTTCTCTGATGGCGTCCTCCCTCGAACTCTGTGCCAAGGAATTCATCTATGATCATCTTTGCCAGCTCGATTCCGATCACTCTCGCCCCAAATGCCAGCACATTGGCATTGTTATGCTGTCTGGAAAGTCTCGCCGTGTATGGCTCGCTGCACACGACCGCACGGATTCCTCTGACTTTGTTGGCTGCCAGTGAAATTCCAAGCCCAGTTCCGCAGATGATGATCCCCAAATCTACTTCCCCGGATGCGACAGCCCGTCCCACTTTCTCTCCATATACCGGATAATCGCAGCTCTCCTCAGAATCTGTGCCGTAATTTACGACTTCATATCCTTTTTCTTTCAGATATTCTGCGACCTGCCGCTTCATCTCTACCGCTGAATGATCGTTTCCTAATCCTATTTTCATGGCTTTTCCCTTCCTTCTTGCAATTATAATAGATGTCTGTATGTCTTATTATAATTGTTTCCTTACTATTTTACAACCTTCTTCGCCCGAAGATTTCCCTTTCGCCTTTACAAACTCCCCGTCCGGAAATATAATGAATCTGACTTTAATGATAAATCCAGGAGGAAGATTATGATACGACTGATTGCAAGCGACCTGGACGGCACCCTTCTCAAAAACGGCGCCCAGGACCTCAATCCGAGACTTTTTGAACTGATAGACGCATTAAAACAGCAAGGCATCCGCTTTGCAGCCGCAAGCGGGAGACAGTATGCCAACCTGTACCGTCTCTTTGGCCCAGTCCGCGACGATATTTCCTACATAGCGGAAAACGGATCCCTCTGTGTGCATGAAAATGCCATCCTCTCTTCAGGGAATATTGACCGGGATCTTGTCAACGAAATCGTTTTGGACGCAAGGAAACAGCCTGACTGTTCCCTTCTTTTTTCCTGCAAGGATCACTGTTATGTAGAAAAAGGAAATGAACGCCTGTATGACCATGTGAAAAACCACGTTGGATATGACACCATACTAGCCGACGACCTGACTCTCATTCCGGACACCTGCCTCAAAGTGGCCATCTGCAATTTTGACGGCGCTTACCGTTCCATGGGCTACTTTACCGAAAAGTACGCAGACCGCATCAAGATCGTCACATCCGGCAATATCTGGTTTGACTTTATCGCTCCGAACGCAAACAAAGGGACCGCTCTCGCCGGGCTTGCAGATCATTTTGGCATCTCCCGTGAAGAGTGCGCTGCCTTTGGAGATCAGTTTAACGATGTAGAAATGCTGCAGTTTGCCGGCACAAGCTATGCCATGTCCGACTGTGCCGCCGGAGTGGAGACTTATGCCACACACAGAACAGATTCCGTGGAAAAGATTCTGGAACAGATCCTTGACGGAACGATCGGACAGGAAGGTGCGTAATGATGTCCTCTCTTTTATCTGATTTTAATGGCGCATGCTACGATACAGAAGCCCTTTACAAAGACTGTGTCCTCTGCCCCCGTATGTGTCATGCCGACCGGACTTCCCGACCGGGATTTTGCGGCTGCGGTACTTCTATACGGGCTGCAAGAGCCGCTCTCCATTTTTGGGAGGAACCTTGCATCAGCGGTACCGGAGGCAGTGGCACCGTCTTTTTCAGCGGCTGCACACTTCGCTGCTGTTTCTGCCAGAATTATCCTGTCAGCTCAGGAAAAGTGGGAAAGGAGGTTTCCCCGGAACGGCTGTCCGAAATCTTCCTCTCCCTCCAGGAACAAGGGGCAGAAAACATCAGTCTCGTGACTGCCACCCAATATCTCCCATCTATCCTCTGTGCACTTTCCCGGATAAAAGACGACCTTACCATCCCTGTCGTCTACAACTGCGGCGGCTATGAGCGCGTGGAGACGCTTCGGATGATGGAAGGCTTCGTGGACATCTATCTGCCGGATCTGAAATACCGAAGCAATGAGACTGCCCTTCGCTATTCTCAGGCAAAAGACTACTTTTCCCACGCCTCTGCTGCCATTCAGGAAATGATCCGGCAGACCGGAGCGCCTGTCTTTGACGAACGCAATGTCATGAAGCAAGGCGTCATCATCCGTCACATGGTACTTCCCGGACAAAAAGAAGATTCCATCCAGCTTCTTCACTGGATGGAAAAACATTTGAAAAAAGGTTCTTATCTTCTTAGTCTCTTAAGCCAGTATACACCATTTTACAAAGCGGACCAATATCCGGAGATCAACCGCCGCATCACGACATACGAATATAGGAAAGTGCTTGACACTGCCATTTCTCTTGGTCTTACCGAAGGATATATGCAGGAAAAATCAAGCGCCAAAGAAGAATATACCCCGCCTTTCAATCTGGAAGGTATCTGACTTGGAACGTTCTCATGAAATACTTATGCCAGAGTGATCGTGTAGGATGCGTCAAAGACCTGCCCCGGCGCAAGGGCATTTCCCCACTCACGCTCTTCCAGCTTTTTATCAAAATCTGCTCTGTCACATCTTCCATACCACGGTTCGATGCAGACAAACGGCGCCTCTCCGCCTTTCGGCGCCCAGATGCCAAAAAGCGGCGCTTCAAAGTCCACCTTCACATATGCTTTTCCGTCCGGATCTTCCAGAGCCGCCTGGTGGGCCTGATTCCCTTCTATAACAAGCGCGTCCTGAGAAAACAGATCTTTTGTGATCCGCATCTTTCGGTTCTCCAGCGGATACAGCGCTTTCTTCTCCGTGAGAAGGCCGCCTTCCCCGATGACGCTGCTGGTCAGCGTCTGGTCGGTATCAAAACAGATGCTGTAGTCCGTCTGTTCTCCTTTTCCATTTACCGGACACTGAAATGCCGGATGTCCTCCGATGGAGAAGTACATCGTCTCTTCATTGATATTCTCCACTTTCCACAGAACCCGTACCTTTCTTCCTTCCAAACGGTATCCTACGGACAGGCAGAAAGAAAACGGGTATACTTTCTTTGTTTCTTCCGTGTCCTTTAAAGAAAACCAGATCTCATTTTCTGTCTGAGATACAAGATCAAACTCCATATCCCGTGCGAATCCGTGCTGGGACATGGTGTATGTCTGCCCTTTATAAATACTTTCCTTGTTTTTGTAATTTCCTACCAGCGGAAACAGGACCGGAGATGTCCGTTTCCAGTACTTCGGATCTCCCTGCCAGAGATATTCCACTCCTGTAGAGTTATCCTTCAGCGATTTCATCTCCGCTCCCTGTGCTGTGATCTCCACA
Organism: Sellimonas sp.; assembly: GCF_047234585.1. Classification (NCBI taxonomy): domain Bacteria; kingdom Bacillati; phylum Bacillota; class Clostridia; order Lachnospirales; family Lachnospiraceae; genus Sellimonas; species Sellimonas sp. Next base: position 12,473 of record NZ_JBKSWG010000024.1, read on the forward strand.
GTCAATTCCTTGTTAAAAATGCGATACATATTCCTCGCTCCTTTTATTTTTCTTTGCATACCTGGAAGATGTAAAACTTCAGATAATACGATTCATCCGCCGCCCAGAGGATCGGATGGTCCGGTGCCTGTGTCCGGAATTCCACCTGTCTGAGCCGACAGTGGACGCTTTTAGCGGCCTGCGCGATCGTCTTTGTAAACAGCTCATAATCCATAAAATGAGAGCAGGAGCAGGTAGCAAGATAGCCCCCGTCTTTTACGAGCTTCATCCCCCTCATGTTGATCTCCCGATATCCTTTCACAGCATTTTTGACCGAACTTCTTGATTTCGTGAAAGCCGGCGGGTCCAGGATGACGACGTCGTACTGTTCGCCTTGTTTCTCCAGTTCCGGCAGAAGCTCAAATACATCGGCGCTCAGAAATGACACGCTCTTTTCCAGACCGTTTAGCTCTGCATTTTTCCGAGCCTGCTCCACCGCCAGATCCGACGCATCCACACCCAAAACGCTTTTTGCCCCTGCAATACCAGCGTTCAGGGCAAAAGAACCGGTATGGGTAAAGCAATCCAGGACACGCGCGTCTTTGCATAACCTCTGGATCGCAAGACGATTATATTTCTGATCCAGGAAAAATCCTGTCTTTTGTCCGTCTTTCACATCTACAATATATTTTACCCCGTTTTCCTCGATCAGTACGTTCGTGTCAAACTCATCTCCGAAAAATCCTTTTACTTTTTTCAGTCCTTCTTTTTCTCTTTCCTTGGCGTCGCTGCGCTCATACACGCCCCGTATATGTATCCCGTCTTCCAAAAGGATTTCTTTCAAAAGCCGGATCAGAAGCTCTTTGTATCGGTCCATTCCAAGAGCCAGCGCCTGAAATACGAGAACATCCGAAAACTTGTCTATGACCATGCCCGGAAGGAAGTCTGCTTCCCCGAAGACGATCCGGCAGCTTCCAGTGTCCACTGTCTTTTTCCGGTATTCCCAGGCGTCGGCAAGGCGTCTTCTGAAAAATGCCTCATCGATTTCCTGGTCTGCATTTCTCGTCAGCATCCGCACCCGTATTTTGGAATTTCTGTTGATAAACCCTCGCCCCATGGCAAATCCGTCAAAATCTTTTACAATGACGATATCTCCGTCTTCATATGTTCCAAGAACGTGCGCAATCTCATTGTCAAAAATCCATGCGCCGCCGGCTTTCAACATCCTTCCTTCTCCCTTTTTTAATATAACAACTGCAAAACTCATACTCTTTGATCTCCTGTATCATCATTCTGTCTAATACCGTTTTATAACATCCCTATCATAGCATATTTCCCCTGCAAATGGAATGGAGGGAATCGAATAGGGGAAGCATGGCGGCTGCTTGCCAGGCTTATCGCACAAAAATGGCAGAAGGCTCATCCTGGCCTTCTGCCCTCTGATCTGCTAGCAGATAGATACTACCGTAAACCCTGCATCTTCCACAGCGTTTCGGATTTCATCGTCCGAAATCTGGCGGTCGTAGGAAACGACTGCCTCTTCTTTTTTCAGATTTACTTTTGCCACAGCTCCGTCAATCTTGTTGATAGCTGCCGTCACGCTGCTGACACAATGGTCGCAGTGCATTCCGGAAATCTTTACCGTTTTTTCCCCGATTTCCGGATGTTCCAACGTTTTTTTCGTCGAATCAACAAGCCCTTTTCCGCCGCCTCCGCAGCACGGGCCTTCGCCTTTGAAATGTTTGATCGTCCCTTTTACCGCAAATATAATGACGACAAGAACGATCAGCAATATGATAATGTCAGCCATGATATTTCCTTCCCGTACTGATTTTTTCCTGAATCAAACTTTTTTATTTTTGATATCAGCCTTTCTATCTTTTTCCATGAGAGGAACAGCCTCCGTTTAAGGAACAGTTTCCACCACAGCTTTGGCATCCGCTGCACCCGGAGCATCCGCCTTTTCCACTCTTTTTATCTTTCTGATGTTTATAAATAATAAACGCGCAATATCCAATGATCAGTACAAGGATGAGAATATCCAAAATATCACCGATCATCTGCCCCCTCCTTCTATCTCTCCTTGGTTTTAGCTTTTTAACAGATTTTGAAGTACTAGCTCCGAATCGAATCAACTGAAAATCCTTCCTTTTCCACTGCACTAATCATAACACATTCTTCCACTTCCCGGTCAAGCAATATTTCCACACAGCCTTTGGAAAGATTGCCCCGGGCAGCGACTCCATCTATCCGGTTCAGACTGTCTGTCACACTCTTCACGCAATGTGCACAGTGCATTCCTGAAATAACAATGGTCTTTTTTGCAATTACGGGTCCTTCCAGTTTCTTCTTTTTTATTTTATTGTTATCCGAGCAGGCTCCTCCTGCCGGGCATCCGATACATTTCACTCCGCTTCTTTTCGCTTTAATCAAATATGTGCCTGCCCCTCCGACAATTACTATTAAAATAAAAACAGCAATCAAATTTTCCATATATCCATCTCCCGAATGACAAACGGCAGACAAAGCTATCCTGCTCTGCCCGCCGCCATATACCTTACCACATTTACAATTATGCAGAATGTAAACTATACTGTGCTGCAAATTCTTTATCAGACTTACGTATTCTCCACAGGATGATCAAAGCAAATACTATTACCGCTATCAACCCTGGGACAAAAGCTGTGCCAAGAGAACCTGTTGTGATCAACGTACCGATCTGATATACAAAAAACGCTACCGTATAACCCGTCGCAAGCTGAAGGCAGATACCTCCTAACAGCCACTTTCCGCTTTTCATTTCTGAATTCATTGCACCAAGAGCTGCAAAGCATGGCGGTGTATAGAGATTGAACATCAGGTATGCTAAGGCTGCTACTTTTGTGAGCCCCATAATCGTTGCAACTTCACTTCCACTTCCAACCAATGCCAGTTCGTCTGTATCAATTAGATTTGTAACACCATAAACAACTGCCAGAGTACCCACCACGTTCTCTTTTGCTATGAAACCTGTCACTGAAGCTGCGGCCAGCTGCCATACCCCGAATCCAAGCGGAATAAATAAAATTGCAAACGGATGGGCAATAGATGCTAAAATAGACGTACTTTCCGCTCCTTCTTCCACAAGCTGAAACTGCCAGTTAAAGCTCTGCATGATCTGTACTGCTGTGTTGCATACCAGAATAATTGTTCCGGCTTTTACAATATAAGCCTTGCCGCGTTCTAACATAGACACGCATGCCCGTTTGAGGCTCGGCAGTTTGTACTCTGGAAGTTCCATAATAAAAAATGATTTTCTATACTTCTGACCTGTAACTCTTTTAACAAGCAATGCGCCTAACAATACGAGAACAATACCAACCAGATACATTGTCGCAGAAACCCACCATGCATCTGCGAAAAACGCTCCCGCAAACAAAGCAATAACTGGTATCTTTGCCCCACAAGGCATAAATGGGGTCAGCATAGCCGTAGTTCTGCGTTCCCTTTCATTCCGAATAGTACGGCATGCCATAACGCCCGGAATTGCACATCCTGTACCGATTACCATCGGTATCACAGATTTGCCGGAAAGTCCAACCCGTTTAAAAATCGGATCCAACACTACAGTTGCCCGCGCCATATATCCACAATCTTCCAGCAAGGCGATCAGGAAATACATAACCATGACTAACGGGAGGAACCCAACAACGGCGCCGACACCGCCAATAATGCCTTCTACCAGGAGTGCCTGCAGAAGCGGATTCGTATTCTCCATCAGACCTCCGACCCAGCCCTGGAAGGTTTCGATCCAGGCAACAAGCCAGTCTGCAATCCATGTTCCTAAAGTAGTCTGGGATATGTAGAACACCAAAAAGATAATCCCCGCAAAAATCGGGATGCCTATAATCTTATGGGTAATCACACTGTCAATTTTATCCTGTACATTTTTATCCTTTGTATAGACCTTCCTCTTTTCTACCTGTTTCACAATACCATTGACAAATTCGAAACGTTTCCTGTCAGCGGCTTCTACAGCAGCTTTATTTTTCAGATTGATATCTGGCTGTACATATGGCGCTTTTTGCTGTTTCCCTTTTAAAGATATCGCTTCGCTTACAACTTTTTTCAATCCTTCATGCCCAGACTCTGTTGAAACCGTCTTAACTACCGGACACCCCAGTTTTTCGGCCAAAAGTTTTTCATTGATCTGAGTCTGTTTCTTTTCAGTGATATCACTTTTATTTAGCGCAACCACAACCGGTATATCCAATTCTAAAAGCTGTGTGGTAAAAAATAAGCTTCTGCTCAAATTTGTGGCATCTACGATATTGATGATCACATCCGGTTTTTCGTTCTTTACATATCCGCTCGTAATGCTTTCTTCAGAGGTAAATGGTGACATGGAATATGCTCCCGGCAAATCTACCGCAATCATCTCCTCCAATCCATCGTAATAACTTTTTTTGATTGTGCTTTCCTTTCTCTCAACCGTAACACCTGCCCAGTTCCCGACATGTTCGTTTCTGCCGGTCAGAGCATTGTACATGGTTGTCTTTCCACTGTTAGGATTTCCCGCAAAAGCAATCCTCATAATGCAACCTCCTCCTTCTCTCTTCTAATTAGCATTAACTAATTTAATACGGTTAAACACAACTAACATTTGTGTAAAAATAGTGATCTGGCTCACTACTTTTTAATATATTTATATGGAAATAGCTTGCGCCAGATCACTATCAATATTATAACGTCCATCCTTAATGGAGACTACACATCCCCCTTTTATATGAGAAATTACCGTAATCGGTTCGCCGCTGTAACATCCCAAGGAGAACAAAAAAGCGTTCAGTTCTTCATCATCGGTTATGATTTCTTTTATGATATATTCTTCTCCCTCTTTGGCTTCCAGCAGATTCATATGACTCGCTCCTTGTAAATTTATTTCCTTTATTTGTAGATGATTTATTTCGAAATGCATACGTTATATTTTCTATTTTTTACGAGATTAGTATAAGCTAACCTCAGTAAGTTGTCAATAATTATTTGAAAATTTTCATTATTTCCTTTTCTTTAAAATTTCCTGTATCTGTCTGAGAGCATCCGTATATTTTTTAGAGACAGTGCCAGGATTGCGGTGCAGCACTTTGAATGCATGGCGGTATACTTTTTCCTTATGCATTCCCAGATTTCGCATTTCCTGTTCAAACTGTTCTTTCCATTTTAAGAGTTCTTCCTTTTTCTCTTCTACGCGGGTCTGATACTGCTGGAAGTCATCTTCCGCCACAGCAGAGATAACTTCCACCCTTTTTTGGAGCCTTCGGATCCGCTCGTCTTTCTCAGCCAGACGGACAACGATTTCTTTTAGATCCATCGCTTCGTTGAAGGACTGAGTAAAGTCTGCCGTGAAGATGACAGTCAGCAAGACAGCCGCCACATCCACTGCCATCTGTGGAAGCCAGAGGACGGCTCTCTCCACAGGCACATGGATGCCCATCACAAGAAGGACAGAGAACGCTCCCCATCCGAGAGAGGACGTCAGGCAAATATACCCGTTTACATTGTATTTCTTGTTGCTGTAGTCCCAGTAGCGCATCCGAAAAAGCCTCTCCATACAGGCTCCGGTAACATATTCAAGGACTGTTGCCCCAATCATGCCAAGCAAAAAGATCAAAAACGCATTGTCACGCACCCGGATGGTAAAGAGCAGCACGACGATGGCTCCCGTCCCATAGATCGGAAGGAATGGGCCGTGGATAAATCCGCGGTTGACCCATCTTCTTTTTTTCAGAGATACATAGCAGGACTCCCATATCCATCCGATCAAACTGTAAATGAAGAAAAATAAGATCCACTCGGTAATTGTATACTGATACACCATATTCTCCTCTCTTTTATTCTACTCCTGCTTTCTTGCAGATATCTGCCAGGCAGCATTTGTCACAGTACGGTTTCGTCCTGGCCGTACAGACTTCCCGTCCATGGTATACAAGACGATGGCAAAAGCTGTTTCCTTCCTCCGGAGGAACAAGCTTCCAAAGTTCCATCTCAACTTTTTTCGGTTCCTTGATCCCATCTACGATCCCCATTCGGTTGACAAGACGGATACAGTGTGTGTCCGTCACGATGGCAGGCTTCCCGAAAACGTCTCCCATAATAAGATTCGCGCTTTTTCGTCCTACTCCAGGGAGCTTCAAAAGTGCGTCGAAATCGTCCGGCACTTTCCCGCCGTACTCATCTCTCAAAATCTTCATGCACGCGCTGATATCCCTGGCTTTGCTCTTTCCTAGCCCACATGGTTTTACGATCGCCTCAATATTTTCCACGGGCGCGTCGGCCACATCTTCCAAAGTTGGATATTTTGCGTACAGATCCTGAACTACTACATTGACTCTGGCGTCTGTACACTGCGCCGCAAGCCGCACACTGATCAGAAGTTTCCATGCTTCGTTGTAGTCCAGTGTACATTCGGCATCCGGGTATTCTTTTTTCAGTCTTTCGATCACTTCAAGTGTCAGTTTTTTCTTTGTCATCTTTTTTCCTTCCTTTATTATTTCTGTACACGGATGACTGTGATATGATCCGGATTATCGTAATCTTTTTCGTATCCGTCATCCCGGTAATATTCATAGAGTGCTTCTCCCTTTTCCACATAGGAAATATATGTCAAATTTTCAAAGTCAATCTCCTGCGTACACACAGCAGGCCCTGCAAGTGGAACAAGACGTCCCGGCCGGATGAAGAACACCACTTCTGTGAGCGGAATCTCTACATAGTGATGCCCTGCGGCAAGGATTTCCTCCTTTTGAGTGCCGTCCTGGCAGAAGCGAACCATCTTCATAGCTTCCGGAAGATACACATATCTGCCCCTTGCATTCTGCTCATAGACAGGCGCCAGCATAATCTCCTCGCCAAGCAGGAGCTGATCTTCCACATCAAGCACATAACGGTCTTCCGGATAGTCAAACGCAAGCGGCCGGAACATCATCTCATCACGGACAGCCGCCTTCATATATTCACTGTACAGATATGGAATCAGTCTGTACCGAAGCCCGATGATATGTCTGAATCCCTCGATGCGGTCAAATTGATAGACTTCCTGTCTGCGGGTTCCCATGGCGGAATGGTTTCTCATAAGGGGTGTAAAAATGCCAAAGGCAAGCCAACGAAGCAGAAGATCTTCCGTCGTGTCCGCCCCAAAGCCTCCGAGATCCGCTCCCGTATACAGGAAGCCGCACATATTTAATGACGGCATCATCCGGATATTGAGAAGCAGATGGGACCACCAGGACATATTGTCTCCTTGCCAGATTCCCCCGTAACGATGCATTCCGATATAGGAAGATCTTGAGAACATAAGAATCCTCTTTTCCGGCTCCAGACGTTCAAACGCCTCTCCTGCCGCCCTTGTCATGGCAAATCCAAACAGATTGTGAACCCGGTCATGGCGGATCTTTTCCCCGTCCTTTTCGTGATAGAAATACTTGTAATCCTTCGTATTGTTGGACAGTCCGGTCACAAGCCCCTGGAATTCGAAAAAAGTATTCAGATCCAGATTTTTCCCCTGGTACTCTTTAATCTTTTCCATGACGTCGCTCAGGCGGTCTTCTGTATAAAATATAGACGGTTCGTTCATATCATTCCAGAATCCCTCGATCCCCTGATCCAAAAGGAACCGATACCAGTTTCCGAACCACTGTCTGGCCTCCTCATTTAACATATCAGGGAAAAGCGCTTTGCCCGGCCACACGGCGGCCACAAACTCGGTGCCGTCCTCTTTTTTACAGAAATATCCTTTCTCCATTCCCTCCTCATAGACCGGGTAGCCCTCCTCCTTTTTGACTCCGGCATCGATGATCGGCACAAGATGGATGTGTTCTTCTTCCATCTCTTTTACAAAATCAGGAAAATCCGGGAATGTCTCCTCATTGACAGTAAAATCTTTGAACCGCTCCATGTAGTCGATATCCAGATAAATGCTGTCCAGTCCTATGCCAAGTTCCCTGTGCTTCCTGGCCACTTCTCTCACATCATCAGCACTTTTATATCCCCATCTGCTCTGCCCATATCCAAAAGCCCAAAGCGGCGGGATATAGCTTCTCCCGATCAGGCGGCGGAACTGTTTTACGATGTCTTTCACATTTTCTCCCGTGATAATGTAAACTTCCAGGTTCCAGTCCGACGCCGTGATCCGAAGTTCATCGCTTTTTTCATATCCAACATCAAATGTCAGGATACCTGGGTAGTCGATGAACACACCAAACGGCTCTTTTCCATCCGCCACAAAAAAATTGTGTGCTCCATAAAGTGCATGTTTATCCTCCCTGTGCTCCGGGTCGTCGCTGCACTTACTCTCATAGATCCATCCTCTTTTATTGATGCCCCGCACGTTCTCTCCAAGTCCGTAGATCCTTTCTTCCGGATCCATCCGGTAAAGAAATGACTTCTTCTCTTCCCTTACTTCCAGATATGGAAGCGGTCCTTCGCTTTTTTCAGGTTTATTCAAAACAGCCTCTGTCTCGATCATATTACCAAATACATATCTTCTGATCATTTCCATCTTCCTCCTGCAATTTTCTCCATTTTAACATCAAATGCTTTTTCTGTTAAGCGAATTTTCTATTGACACTTCTTCAGATTTGTGCTAATTTTCCATTAATGACAATATATTGTGAAAATGATTAAGCGAATAATATTCTTATTCGCTGTCTTTTTCGTTTATTCTTTGGCACTCATTTCATAAGAGTGCTGATAAAGCGAGGTGCAGACATGATTATACGACCATTATACAGTACACTTCTATTACCGGAAGTTTCCTATTTTTTCAAAAAAGATTTCTTCTCTGGCTGGACCGATGAGCCCATCGAACCGAACACGGAGATTCTGTTTTTGTTTTTAAAAGATGATAAAGAAGATCAGGATTTTTCTGCTGCGGATTTCTATCCTATCGGTGTCTCTGCAAAAGTGGAGGCTGTCCGTGAAGACGAGAACATCCAAGTCCGCACACTGGAACGTGTGGATGTCTCTGACCTGGAAATCACAGACGGCACGATTGCAGCTTCCGCCTCCATCCGTCCGGAGAACATCGATATTTCTGAGACAGAGGAGCAGGAAGCGTTTTCCCGACTGCGCTCCACTCTCCTGAAGTTTGTCCAGAATTACCAGTGGGGCCTGTGGGCAAGAGGATTTCTCCTTCAGCGTAAAAATCTAAATGATACCGCATGCGCTCTCTCGGATTATCTGAACTTGACTGCAGATGAAAAATATGCCATCATAGCAGCCGATTCACGCAGAGAGCGGGATGAACTGATCATCAAAGCAGTCAACGAACTGATCGAATTTATCAAAGTGTCCGATGAAGCCCAGACTGCCCAGAAAGATGACCAGAACCAGCTTTACAGGGAAGCTGCACTGAAAAAACAGATTGATTATCTTCAGAGAGAGCTTGATGACATGCATCCGGAGAATATCTCCGATGTAAGGAAATTTGAGAAAAAGATCGCCCGTTCCGGGATGAACAAAGACGCCCGGCGGGAAGCAGAGAAAGTCCTGAACCGGATGCGCCAGGAAGGAAATGAAAGCCATGAATACGGCATGCTTTATGACTATCTGGATTTCGTCACGTCACTTTCTTGGAAGACTCCGAAAGCCGCATCCATCGATCTGAAAAAGGCTGAGGAAATCCTCGACGAAGATCACTACGGTCTTAAGAAAGTCAAAGAGCGTATCATCCAGCAGCTTGCCGTTATGGCTCTGAATAAAAAACAGTCTGGTTCCATCCTGCTCTTTGTCGGGGCTCCTGGAACCGGAAAGACAAGTATCGGCCAGAGCATCGCACGTGCCCTCGACCGCGCATACGTCCGCATCAGCCTGGGTGGTATCCGGGATGAAGCTGAAATCCGCGGACATCGCCGTACATACATCGGAGCCATGCCTGGACGGATCATGGAAGGGATGAAACGAAGCGGCGCTTCCAACCCTGTCATGGTGCTGGATGAGGTGGATAAACTGGCGAAAGATTACGGCGGAGATCCGGCAAGTGCTCTTCTGGAAGTGCTGGATCCGGAACAAAACGGTACGTTCACCGACCACTATATGAACGTGCCTTACGATCTCTCCAACGTACTGTTCGTCTGTACAGCCAACACGACGGACACGATCCCGGAACCGCTTTTGAACCGTATGGAAGTCATCTCCTTCCCTGGATACACTGCGGTGGAGAAATATCACATTGCGCGCAGGCATCTTCTTCCAAAAGCACTGTCATCCACAGGTATCAGTCCAGACATTCTTACTGTAACGGATGATGCCATCCGCAAAATCATCGAAGAATATACGATGGAATCCGGTGTCCGGAACCTGAAAAAGCAGATCGACACCCTCTGTCGGACCGCGGCGGTCAAACTCGTCAAAGACGAAGCTGCCTGCCTTGATATCACGCCGGAAAATCTTCGTGACTACCTGGGCAGAAGCCAGCTCCACCACGAACGCCGCCTGGAAGTCGGCATTCCGGGTGTTGTGACCGGCCTTGCCTGGACGATGTCCGGAGGCGAGATTCTCTTTATTGAAAGTAAGATAACCGAAGGAAAAGGACAGCTCCTGATTACCGGGCAGCTCGGAGATGTCATGAAGGAGTCTGTTCAGATTGCACTGAGCCTCGTGAAATCCCTCTTCCCGGAAGAGACAAAGATGTTGGAAAACCAGAGTCTTCACGTTCACGTTCCAGCCGGAGCCGTCCCGAAAGACGGGCCTTCTGCCGGCATTACCATTGTGACTGCTCTTGCCTCTCTGGTAACCGGAAAAGCAGTGGATCCTCAGTACGCCATGACCGGGGAAGTTTCCCTTCGCGGCAACGTCCTGCCTATCGGCGGACTCCCGGAAAAACTGATGGCCGCCCAGCGTGCCGGCATCAGCAAGGTACTGATTCCGTATGACAATATGGAAGATCTGGAAGATGTGGCAGAGGAAGTCCGTGAAAAACTGGATATCATTCCAGTCAAAACCGTGTCTGAAGTGCTGGATCTGCTCCTGTAAAAGCAGTTTCCTGTCACATAACGAAAACGCAAAAAGAGGACAGCTGCGCTTTCCTCTTTTTGTTTATCTTCTACCTGCTTTTTATTTACTGATACTTGGGATTTCTCTCTCCGCTTCTGTATCTGCCTCATAGTCGACATGGTCAAAAGAAAATCCAAACAGATGGTAGAATTCTTCCCAGTATCCGTCGATATCTGCGTACTCTTTCAGATTTTCATCTGTCAGTTTGTCCCAGTATTCCTGCACTTCTCCCTGAACATCCGGACGCATCTCCCAATCGTCAAGGCGGATTCTTCCCGGGATATCTGTCTTAGGTTCTCCTTCGATAAGTCCTCCATTCCACAGACGTGACATCTGCTGGATCGTGTCTTCGTGGAGCCCTTTCTCTTTCATGACTTTATATAAAATAGACATGTACAGAGGCACAACCGGAATGGCGGAACTTGACTGCGTCACAACCGCTTTGTTCACAGACACATATGCAGAAACCCCTTCTTTTTCCATCTCGACAGCTGTATTGTAAAGATCTTTTTTAGCCTGTCCAATGGTTCCGTCATTATAGATCGGATAAGTCATCTCCGGTCCAATGTAGGAGTATGCAACTGTCCGGAAATTCTCGGAAAGGAGTCCTTTCTCTTTCAGCGCCTTAACCCAGTCTTTCCAGTCTTCTCCTCCCATCACACGGACAGTCGCCTCGACTTCTTCCGGAGTAGCTGGCTCCACAGTCTTTTCTGTCAATATATTTTTCCCCAAATCCAGGCTCTTGCTTGTAAATGTCTCGTCCACTGTCTTTAACACAGAAGTGTACACTGTGCCGTCCGGCATCTGTCTGCGTGGAGCTGCCAGAGAATATACGAGAAGATCGATCTGTCCCAGATCCTGGCTGATCAGCTTGGCTGTCTCATCTTTGATCTCTTTGGAATACGCATCCCCGCAGATCGTCTTTGCATAAATTCCGTCTTCTTTGGCAAATTCTTCAAAAGCAGCTGTGTTGTACCATCCTGCCGTCGCCGTCCGGTTTCCGGATGCCGGACGCTCAAAGCAGACACCGATCGTCGGGGCGTCGTCTCCCCAGGCAGCACAGATACGGGAAGAAAGGCCATATCCCGTAGAGCATCCGATGACAAGCGTCCTTTTCTTTGTCTTCGTCTGCGGCTGGCTTTTTACATACTGAATCTGCTCATATACATTTTGTCTGCATCCGTCCGGATGTGCTGTTGTACAAATAAAGTTTTTTACTCTTGGCTTTATAATCATTTTTTCCTCCCTGTGATCGTCATGTTCTCTTGTCCGATTCAGGACCTGCTGGAGAATCTTTCTCCATCTGATAAATTCCACTACACGCATTTTACCACAAACATGCCGCCGCGTCCATAAAATCTGAGGATTCAGGATGGAATATAGCCCAAGCCATTTTGCAGCACTTCCAGAGAACTGCCCTGGATAATTGTCCTTCATTCATCTCGATTTTCTTTACCAACGAACATTTTTCCGAGCGCTGTGGTATAATGGTTTAAGTAAATGAGCGAAAGGTGTGAGAACTTGCAGGATATAAAAAAATTAGCGATTGAATTCAAACAGTGCCGTAAGATACTGTTGGCTTTGGGCGATGAGAACCGTCAGCATCTCATATTGGAAATGATGCAAATGGGAGAATGCGGAGGCGTTCGAGTAGGTGCAATTACTGAAAAGACAAATCTGTCACGTCCCGCGGTGTCCCACCATCTTCAAATCCTGAAAGATGCCGGTCTTATCAAGATGCGTCGTGAAGGGACAAAAAACTATTATTATTTCGATGCAGACACGGAAGCAATGAATCAGCTTCTGCAAATGCTTACCCACGCAAAACATATTATGGAAAATCTGCCAGACAGAAGCGAAGAAAATGATAAGTGGAGGAAATATTAATGGAAATAATGGACGCAATGAAAAACAGGCATAGTGTTCGCCAGTATACAGACAGACCGATCGAAACAAAGATCCTGACAGAGCTGCAGGCGGAAATAGATGCATGTAACCGAGAAGGAAATCTGCACATCCAGCTTGTGAAAAATGAGCCTAAGGCATTTGACGGTTTTATGGCTCATTACGGAAAATTCAGCGGTGTCACAAATTATATCGCATTGATCGGTCCAAAAAGCAGCAGGCTTGACGAACTCTGCGGTTATTACGGCGAAAGACTGGTGTTAAAAGCGCAGCAGCTTGGATTGAACACCTGTTGGGTTGCAATGACTTACAAGAAAGTCTCCGGTGCGTACGAAGTCAGAAAGGGAGAAAAACTGACCGTCGTCATTTCGCTTGGATACGGAAAAAGCCAGGGATCCGCACGCAAATCAAAGTCCGCGGAAGCTGTAAGCAATATCCGTTCTGATTCTCCTAGATGGTTTAAAGCAGGGGTCGAAGCAGCGCTCCTCGCCCCTACAGCTATCAATCAACAGAAATTTACACTTACCTGCCATGGCAGTACGGTATCTGCAAAAGCGGGAAATGGCTTTTACACCAAAATAGATTTGGGTATTGTAAAATATCATTTTGAAATCGGTGCCGGAAAAGAGAATTTCGACTGGAAGTAATGAAAAAACAGATTCCGCTTACATCACAAGTCCGGGCTGGCTTTGCCACCCCGGACTTGTAGTTTTTACAGGCTCTCTTTAAATATTTCAATGATCTCGCTGCGGCTAAGTGCCTTATATCCGCCTGTCATAGGAAGTGTGACATCCGCATAGTTTTCCAGCATATCTTCACTGGCGCCAAGTTCTGTGATGTTCATCACTGCACCCAATGCTCTCATCCAGTCTTCCATCGCTGCAAGACCTATATAGTTCTTTTCCCATCTTCTCCTCAAAATATTGTTTCAATTCCATGTTTCGGTCCCATTTTTCCTGCGGGTAATAACCATATCTGCTCTTTACATCGTTCATCCGCTCTTCCAGCGTCACGATGCCGTCCGCCACAGCGATGGAATCACACAGCTGAATCAGATAATCATAATCGTCGTACTCCATCGTTTCCAGCATCCTTCTAAGTGTCTCCTGCTTTTCTTCTGATATGTCAAACTTTCCAATGTAATCTTCTATTTTTTTCAGATTGAAAGAATGAGAAAGAGCCGTCCTCGCAGCTTTCTCGTAACCAAGATCCATCAGGTAACGGTACCCATCATAGACATGTGACAGGTGGCCGACGCCAAACCGCCGCCCAATATCGTGCAGCAATCCACATACATAAGCCTTTTCCTCATCTATACCATCACATTGTGCCGCGATTTTCCCGGCCGCTTCGGCTGCGTATTCGCTGTGCCGGATCCACGATCCCGGATTCCTCCTTCCTGCCTCTTCGAGCAGTGCTCGGGCCTCACGAACAGATGGAATACCATCTTTTCGTTCTTTGCAAGTATCTCCCTCTTGTCCCCTGTCATTCATCTTGCTTGTCCTCTTTTCATTTTCCTGTATATACGAAACTGATTCACACTTCTGATCTTCCAATCAGAAGAAGTCAACTCTTTATACTCCATCCATTTCACTTGACATTTTTATAAATCCGCAGCACCCAATTTCAGACATATTCTGAAAACCTAATGATTTGTAAAATCTTATGGTTTTCTGGGTATTATCAGTTGCCAACTCTATTTGGCGGACATGACGGAACCGTTCCAAAACCTGTTGTACCAACACGGTTCCAATTCCCTTTCTCTGATATTCCGGAAAAACCAAAAGATCTTGTATAAAAATAATCGTATACCCATCGCCAACTACACGAACAATTCCTAAAAGCTTGTCATCTTCATATGCAGCCAGAATCAGGAGAGAGTTTTCGAATCCTTTTTTTAAAACACCCGGATGGTCTGTGTATGCAGTCCAGCCTACACTGGAATACAATGTTAAAATTTCCTCTTCATTGTAAGACGAATATTCTCTAACTTCCATCATAATTTTCCTCCATATTTTCTCTTTATATATCCAAGGCAGTCAAGTTTTCTTTTGCACACTGTATAAATGCTTTCAATGCCGGATTCCCTTGCAACGATTTGTAGTATATACCAAAAGATACCTGATCTACATCTTTTAATGGAATTCTGGAAATCAGGGGCGTATCCGGCACCAGGAAATCCGGCAGGACAGAGATCCCATATCCTGCTTTGACAAGAACGGTAATCGCTTCTGCCGATTCGCAAAAATAAAATTCGGAAGGCGGACGCTCTCCCATGAGCTGCCCCTGTGTCTGGGCAATGGAAAGCATTCCTTTCGGCGGTACAAACAGCACGAGGCGTTCTTCTTTTATATCACACAGACTTAATTCTTTTTTTCCGGCCAGAGAATGGCTTCCAGAACAGATACACACCATAGGAACCTTTGCAACTTCCTTGTAGAGCGCATTGATCTTCACATTTGCGGACTCTTTGAATCCCACGACCGCGTCCAGATCTCCCTCCTCCAGCATCCGGTAAATATGCTGAAATGGAATTTCCTGAAGCCGCGGATGCAGCTCAGGGCGGATTGTACGCAGCGTTTCCAGTGTATCAGCCAGCAAAAACATACAAGGGAAATTGTAGCACCCGATTGAAAGGGTTTCGATGTTTCCTCCTGCCACACCACCAAATCGCTTTTTTGTCCGGTCCGAAATCGCCACGATCTGTTTGGCGTCCCACAAAAATACTTTGCCTTCATCTGTCAGTTTGACAGACCGTGTCGTGCGCTGAAACAGTTTTACATTCAATTCCTTTTCCAGTGACTGAATCTGCTGACTGACCGCCGGATGTGTCACATGCAGCTGCTTGGCTGCCTGTGCAAAATTGAGATATTCCGAGACAGCCAGGAAACAGGAAAGCTGAAACGTATTCATTGTATCACCTCTTTTGATTAGTAAGGTTTTCTTTCCAATATTAACACTTTCTAAATTCACTTTCAATAAGAAAGCCGTATAATATTATTTAGGCGGACGCCCGGGACCGAACGGTCCGCCTCTAAAAATCAATGGAAACGAAATTGGAGGAAAGCATATGATTAAAACACTGTTGGCGCAGGTAACGCAATACAAATCTGCTTCCATCCTTGCGCCGGTTTTTACAGCGGGAGAGGTATTGATGGAAGTGCTGATCCCCTTTGTTACCGCCTCAATCATTGACAAGGGAATTGAAGCGGGAAATATTCATCAAGTTTATTTTTATGGCGGCATTATGCTTGCCATGGCATTTTTGAGCCTGATGTTCAGCGTCCTGGCAGGACGATATGCCGCAAAGGCCTCCTCCGGCCTGGCCTGCAACTTGCGGGATGGTATTTACGAAAAAGTACAGACCTTTGCCTTTTCCAATATCGACAAGTACAGTACCGCCGGTCTGGTTACCCGTATGACTACCGATGTGACCAATGTACAGAACGCCTATCAGATGATTTTGCGGATCGCTGTCAGAGCTCCGTTGATGCTGGTCTGCAGCATGGTCATGTGTTTTTTTATCAGCGTAAAGCTAAGTACGATTTTTTTGGCGGCCATTGTGATTTTGGCCGCAGCTCTGATTTTCATCATGCTCCGCACCACAAAGGTATTCAACGAAGTATTCCGTAAATACGACGATCTGAACGCCAGCGTACAAGAAAATGTCTCTGCTATACGGGTCGTAAAAGCATTTGTGCGGGAAGATTACGAAAACAGCAAGTTCCAAAAAGCAGCGGAAAAACTCTACCGTCTTTTCGTCAAGGCAGAAAGTACCCTGGCCCTGAACAACCCGGTAATGATGCTGGTAGTCTATGGCTGCATCTTGGCTGTGTCCTGGTTTGGCGCACACTTCATCGTAGCAGGCGACTTGTCCACCGGCAATCTTACCAGCCTGTTCAGCTATGTAATGAGCGTATTGATGTCCCTGATGATGCTCTCTATGATTTTTGTGATGATTACTATGAGCGCTGCCAGCGGACGCCGGATCACTGAAGTTCTGAATGAGGCTCCCGATATGACCGATCCTGCACAGCCAAAAAGATCGGTATTATTGGCGGCACTGGATGCAGCAAGTCCAGTCTGGTCAGCCTGATCAGCCGTCTGTATGATGTGGACAGCGGAAGCGTCTGCGTAGGAGGCGAGGATGTCCGCTCTTACGATATGGAAGTGCTGAGAAACCAGGTAGCTGTGGTACTTCAGAAGAATGTGCTGTTCTCCGGTACCATTTTAGATAATCTTCGCTGGGGCAAGGAGGACGCTACCGCGGAAGAGTGTGCTGAGGCTTGTCATCTGGCTTGTGCCGATGAATTTATTGAGCGTTTTCCTGACGGATACAACACCTGGATCGATCAGGGTGGCAGCAATGTCTCCGGCGGTCAGAAGCAGAGGCTTTGTATCGCCCGTGCTCTTTTGAAAAAACCTAAGGTTCTGATTTTGGACGATTCCACCAGTGCCGTGGATACGTCCACCGATGCGAAGATCCGCGAAGCCTTTACAAAAAAGATTCCAGGCACCACAAAGCTGATCGTGGCACAGAGGATCTCCAGTGTGCAGGATGCAGACCGTATTCTTGTCCTGGAAAACGGAACCGTCAGCGGATTTGACACCCATGCAAATCTTTTGAAAACCAATCCGATTTACCGTGAAATTTACGAAGCGCAGACCCAGGGCGGCGGAGATTTTGATCAGCCCGTCCTGAATGGAAAGGGTGGTGTTTAGATATGACAAGACAAAAAAACAGCAAAATGAGTGTCCGTCAGCAGCTTAGCGCTATGGGACGAGTGCTTGCCTACATGCTGAAAGACTACAAGTTTTCTTTCTTCATGGTGGTGGTGTGTATCCTCGGATCCGCACTTGCAACACTTCGGGGCACTCTGTTTATGCAGAGCTTGATTGATGACTACATCGTGCCTCTGACTCAGGCACAGACGCCGGATTACTCTAAATTGGCGGCAGCTCTTGTGTCTATGGCAATTACCTATGGAGTTGGCATTCTCTGCGCCTATGGCTATAACCGGATCATGGTCAATGTCAGCCAAGGCACGATGCGAAACCTGCGCGTCGAATTATTCCAGCACATGGAGTCCCTGCCCATCCGCTACTTTGACACCCACGCTCATGGGGATATTATGTCCGTCTATACCAACGATGTGGATACCCTTCGCCAGCTGATGAGTCAGAGCATCCCACAGGTTATCAACTCCATCATAACCATCCTGACCTCTTTTGTCAGTATGTTCATCCTGGACATTCCCCTGACCATCATTACTTTGGCCGTCATTGGTGTCATGGCTTTTGCCACCTCCAAGATCGCCGCAAAATCCTCCCTTTATTTTGCCCGTCAGCAAAAAGATCTGGGAGCAGTCAACGCTTACATTGAGGAGATGATGGAGGGGCAGAAAGTAGTAAAGGTGTTTTGCCATGAGTCCAAAAGCCTGGAACAGTTCCGTAAACTCAACGATGAACTGCGGGAAAGCGCGGATAAGGCCAATACTTTTTCCAACATCAGTATGCCGGTAAATGTGAATCTTGGCAATGTCAGCTATGTGCTTTGTGCTGTTGTCGGCGCTGTTTTTGCTCTGAACGGCTATCTTGGCTTAACCCTTGGAACCCTGGTCTCCTTCCTGACGCTGAACAAAAATTCTACCCAGCCGGTAAGCCAGATCAGCCAGCAGCTTAACAGCATTGTCATGGCCATGGCCGGTGCTCAGCGAATCTTTGACTTGATGGATGAACAGCCGGAAACGGACAAGGGCTATGTGGAACTGGTCAATGTGAAAGAACATGCTGACGGCAGTCTGACAGAGACCAAAGACCGCACCAACGTATGGGCCTGGAAACATCCCCATAAGGCAGACGGCACGATTACCTACAAGAAACTGGAGGGCGACATTACTTTCCACGATGTGGACTTCGGCTATGAGGAAGGAAAGATTGTCCTGCACAATATTAAACTATACGCAACTCCTGGGCAGAAGATTGCTTTCGTGGGCTCTACCGGCGCTGGAAAAACCACGATTACCAACCTGATCAACCGTTTCTATGACATCACTGACGGTAAAATCCGTTATGACGGCATCAACATCAATAAAATCAAAAAATCCGACTTGCGCCGCTCTTTGGGAATGGTACTTCAGGACACCCATCTGTTTACCGGCACTGTCATGGATAACATCCGCTATGGACGTCTGGATTCCACCGATGAAGACTGTATCGCAGCGGCAAAACTGGCCAACGCGGACGACTTTATCCGCCGCCTGCCCGATGGATACCAGACAGTCCTTACCGGCGACGGCGCTAACTTGAGCCAGGGACAGCGGCAGCTTTTGGCCATCGCCCGCGCTGCTGTAGCCGACCCGCCGGTATTGATTCTCGATGAGGCGACAAGTTCCATCGACACCCGCACAGAAACGCTGGTACAACAGGGCATGGACGGCCTGATGCATGGGCGTACTACCTTTGTCATCGCGCACCGGCTTTCTACCGTCAAAAATGCCGACTGCATCATGGTGCTGGAGCAGGGACGCATTGTTGAACGCGGAACCCATGACCAGCTGATCGCAGAAAAAGGGCGATACTACCAGCTTTATACCGGAAATGCCATCGGAGCGTAAGCTATGACTAAACTAGCCAGCCTGTGCAGGTAAATCCTGCGCAAGCTGGCTAGTTATATATTAAATCCATTGATTTGTTACTTGGAAAGCAGTACTACCGTCTCAATCCTGCTTCTTCCTGAATCTGTACTTTCCTTTGCCGTGTCCGGATACTGGTTCGATGATTCCGTGCTCTGACATCTCTTTCAAAAGCTCCGATGCTCTGGACGGTTTGATGTCAATTACCCTGATCACATCCGAGCGTCCAAAAATCGCCTGATCGGGAAACGCCTCTCGAAGCTCCACGATATGTCTTACTGTTTTTCGTCGAAATAATTTCTCAATGTCCGCTTTTAATTCTTCAATGTCCGGTTTTACAGTGTCAATGTCCGGTTTTTCTACTTCTTTGAATGTACCGCTGATATGCAATGCCCGGTTATGGAGCGGATGGTTCTCATTCAGAAGAAGGTTTCTTAAGAACATCTCCAGATACTCTGTCGTCTCATGTATACCGTTTTTCAGATCATTATAGTTTGCCCGGACGAGAGAATTGCGGAAGTACCACGCATTCTCAGCAAAAATGTCATTCGTCACATCAAAACCAAGGATACGCAGATATTTAATAAAGAACACTGCCGTTGTTCTGGTGTTTCCCTCTCCGAAGACATGGATCTGCCACAGTCTCGAAATGAATACCGCAAGGTGATGGATGATCTCATCCATTGAAAGATTGCGGTAAGAGAACTTTTTCTCTTCTGAGAAATCGTAATCCAACGTTGCTCTAAGCTCCGTAGCGCTGCCATAGATTACCGTCGCCCCATCAAGCACCCATTCTTTCTTCGTGATGTTGTAATTCCGGATACATCCTGCATGAGAGTAGATGCCGGTAAACAGCTTTCTGTGAATGGAAAGATATTCATTTGGAGTAAAGCTGAACGCTTTCTCGGAAAGGAGCGCTGCAATTCTAACTGAGACCTTGTCCGCCTCCTCGGTACGATCTTCTGCATCGTGGGCAGGATTCTCCTCATAATAGGCCTGCAGAAGAGCATTTGCCTCCTCAAAAGATATCTTGCCCTCAATATTGCGGACAGCCGTATGCACCAAGTATTCGGATGTCTTCAGTCCGTCAACTGCCTGCAGTCCAATTGCCGTATGCCATGCATATCCCTTGTCACGTTTATTTGGTTCAGACTCTCTAATATATTCTTTAAAAGGATCATTGTTCAATTTACGTCACCTGCCTTTTTGGTCTCTGTAAGAAAGCCGCCGCTGCCTTATGCTTAATCTACCAATCCGAGGTATTTGATACAATCACACTTTTTACTTTGGATTTGAACACCTTTTGAACATTCCCTGTGGCTGGCAGAATTGCTGCGACTTTGCATTTTTGCGCTGGCTTGTATTCTTTCAGTTCCGCTAACTGGAAACTATAACAGCTACCATTAACAATATAGAAAAGAACTTCATACTTTCCCACCGCAAATTGCAATTCATCTATCATATTTTTCAATATTCACTGTGACTTTCGAAAACTGATTTGAAGCATTACGGTAAAGCCTTTCTCAAATCTGCAACATATAATTCCTGCTGCTTTTTCAAATACATTTTGACAAACGGCTTCATAAAAATTTTCTTTGCCGTTACCTCCTCGGTAAAATCAATCTCTGTATAGTTGTCTTTCTCAGTGAAAACACCTGTCCAATGTCCCTTCATATTACTGTTTTCCATATCGAACTCCCAGCGTTTACATGGTTCTGTACAGGTAATGGTAAATGTTGTTGGATATCCATCTTTTGTATATTCAATAAACTGATTCTTACCCGAGATTTCGATTTTGCTCAGATCGCTACGCCATGAATAGTTGTGGATAGAAGTCACAACGTCCCAGACTTTTTGGATATCACACTGAAAATTGGCCTTTATATTTGAAACTGCCATATTTTGAATCCTCCATAAATATAGTGCAACTCACTACTATAATTCACACATCATAATATATTCCTGCCATTTCAGCAACTCCAGTATTTTGACCATACGCTGTGAGCCGATTCCCTGCCCCCGGTATTCCTTATACAAAGAAATAGCAAAGGATGGCATGCCGTTCCGAATCTGACGAGTAAATGCCCAGAAATCCCAGAAATACTGCACTTTTTCAGCGGTCAGTTCTTAACCCGTGACATCAGTACAACCGTCTCCACATGGCACGAGAGGACAGAAAGTACGTCATTTACCGGGCGGTTTGTCCGACTTGATCCACCGCTGTTTTTGCCCTCTTGATCGTAGGTGGGAACATATCTAAATACAATTCTCCTACCTACTTTATCGTTTGACCTGAGTTCGTGTACGAACCCTATGCCGATCTTTAATCCGTACATTTTGTCTCAATTTATTATATAATTCTATATCATCTCTACTTCCATATGAAAAAGTGATTGCTAAAGCATAATCTTGTGGTGCTTCTTGTTCTGCATATTTAAATCGCTCTTTCCCTGTAACTAAAATATATATATAGGGTTCATTTTCATCCCATAATAAGTCACTTCCTCCACGAGGACCTTTCCTCCATATACGCTGTTGCAATGTGCTTTTTGATAAATCTCGATACCCAGGTAAAAAAGCTGCTTTATTTTCATCCGGAAGATTTTCTAAATCTTCCTCCGAGTCTTCCCCAGATTCCTTTTTTGCTTTGTATAAAATCAAATCTCTTTCATCTATTTTTCTGAACACTTCAAACCACAAATTATTAGTAAGATAATCTTTTCTACTTAGACGAGTAATTGGATTATAAGCCAAACTGATTGCAATGCTTTTTTCTGCTTTAACTTTCAAAAATTCTTTTGGAACAGGAATTTTGTACAAATGAAAAGATCTCAGCTCCAATGAATCCTCTGCAAACAATGTCACATGGTTATCATCTGAATAAAGAAGACTATCATTTGCTTTTCCAAATCCAATTAATCTTAATCGCCGTTCCTGCTTAGGATTATTTTTACCTTTATGAAATACATCGGTTGATGCCTCAGCCCATGATAACATTTCATCAGTACATCTTGCAGAATTAACAAGGATTGCTCGAATCAAATTGGCAGATGGTTTTTCTTTTATTTGTTCCTGTAGAGCTCTTTCGATTCTAGCAGCAATATGAGTAACATGTGGTGCTGAGAAACTGGTCCCACACCACCCCTTAAATATCTTATCATTACCGTTATGTAATGTAGGTTCTAGCAATTTTTGATCTGTTTTTAACCACCTTGTTTGGCCTCTCATAAATTGAGTAACTGCAAAATTCCCACCATAATCTACCAGTTCGGGTTTTATAGCCTTATTGACACCTTTACCAATTCGAGTAAATACAGACATGTAATCTTTTTTTCCAACAGAAATACGTCCACTTCTATTAGGAATTGCCTCAGGTTCATCAAAACGAGTTATTGCTCCCACTGTAACACTAAGAGCCGATGTTGCCGGATCTATTAAACGATGCTCCGGATAGAATAATTGATCTCTGCACTTTTCTAGCAATTCATCGCGTGAAGAAAATTCCACAATATTGGGATCTTCAACATTTCCTGCACTTACAATTATTACTATATCTAAATCGCGTGATAATTGATCCAACATTTCTGCCCACGCAAATTGTCGGCCGCCACAATATAAATGATCACTATCTCCCGCAGATAGATTAAAAACTCTACACCCATATTCTTTATAAAAATATTCAATAGCCTCCTTAATCGTTTGTTCCGGTCTCTTATCTATCGAAAAGACAGGGTTTCCATTGTCATTATGCATGATTTTCCCATTGCACAAACGTACTAATGGTTTAAATACTTTAGACTTCATTCCTACAGTGAAATCTCCATATGCCACTATCCCTGCAACACCAGTCCCATGTCCATTTAAATCTGCTGTGGTATTTTCAGTATGATCAAAATCCTCTTCAGCTACTACAATATCACTCAGCAAAGGATTTCCCGTAAATATTCCAGAATCTAATATTGTTGCTAAAGGTGCGCTAGAATCCAGCTCATTTTGAATTATTGGTTCATAATCCCATTTATATAGTTCATATGGCTCAGTTACAACGTTACTATATGGTAACTCTACAGATGCAATAATATCTAAGTCTAATAATGCATTTAATGTAAATTCATTAACAGATGCTCTCCCCAGCAGTAAACTGGGAATTTCAAATAAATCCCCCAATAGTTTGCTCCCTTGTGTCCCTAAAGCTTGTCGCAATTGTGCTTCTGTTTCCATAATCGTTGAGCGATCCCCATTGAACCAAACATCAATGTTAACAACAAACAAACCTTCTGGAAACAAAGATGGATTATCCATGTATTTTCTTAAGCGAGTTCCGATACGGTCTTGACGAGAAACGCTTCTAATTGTTTCTATACAATTAAATAACTAAGACTTCCCATACTTAAAATGGGCTTTGCACCTTGAAAATTCAATAT